>CADBYQ010000011.1:5524-25724 GCA_902798865.1 Pseudoselenomonas ruminantium
CGACTCATCAGTATATGCGTGTACCGCCGTGTAGGTGGTTTAGAAGCACTACGGACTAAGCATAGACAACAGCGCGAAGTGTACCGCCGTGTAGGCGGTTTAGAAGGTGCGGAGCTGGTCGTTTTCGCGTTTCACATTGTGTACCGCCGTGTAGGTGGTTTAGAAGGTAAACATTGCCTTAACTTCAATCATGCTCTATGTGTACCGCCGTGTAGGTGGTATTGACAACTTCACGATAACAATAAATCCCGTTACCTGTATTTTCAATAGATGCGGCAAGTAAAAAGACCTTTTTCTTTACCAGTTCACCGGGGGGCAAATCCTTCTGGAGGGTAAAGTAAGAAGGTCTTTTGGCCGTGGAGATAACTTTGAACGTCCTCGAACGGCTGCCGACCAGCATATTCCAAACGAGACACCATTCCTTTATTTAATAAAATAAATCATTCAAAATAGTGTGAAAATAATAGAGGTTATAGTATAATATGAAGTAGGTAAGTTGTCAGGCTAACCAGGTTTACCCTGTTAGGGATAAGTGATGAGTTGTAGCTGAAAGAAGAAAGGAGGAAAAATCATGAGGTCGTATGTATCAAAGTTATTTGCGTGTTTAGTGCTCACATTGCTTTGCACGGCAATTTTGCCGTCGGCAGTGCAGGCAAGACCGGTCATCAAGTTCCAGATTGAGCATGTTTATATGCATCATGCGGGTGAGGTGAAAGTTGTCGGCTATTTTCGCAACAGTGGCGATCAGGGGGCTTATGTTAAGTGGATGGATATTGACCTTACGCTGATTGCGAGTAACGGTCAGCAGATGTGGTCAGATACCGGTATCCGCCATTATGTGAAGGATGTCTATGTACCGGCACATAAGTATGTTGCTTATACCTGTTACATTCAAAATCCGGGTATTCCCGAATATCACGGCAAATATCGTCATCGTTGGCATTCCAAGACGCATTGGGAAAAGGCGGCAGGTTAAATGATGCGTAGGAGGAGACTACAATGTATGCACATGAAAGGATAAAGAAAATGCTGCGCCCTGTGCTGTTAATCGGGGCGGCGGCCTGTTTTATCAGCGGTATCGCCGGAGGAGGGCCGGCTATGGCGGCAGCAAATGCAGCTGGCCAAGAGGTACAGAAAGCAGCGGCGGTCAGTGAGAGCAGCATTCAGCCGATTGTGGGAACCTGGCGTGAAGCAGGTGTAGCTGATGCGCGAAGTCTTGTCATCTATGCGGATGGCAAGTATGAAATGACCTACAAAGATGGCAGGGCATTTGGTATGGTTAAAGTAACGGCTGAAGAACATCCGGATGGTTCAAAATCCTATTGGTATTCGTTTTTGGAAGGTGGCGGCGTAGTTCTTGAGGATAAGAACACAGCCTCGCCCTGGTATTCGGCGTATACGAGTGCTAATGAACAATGGGCTGCCTTTGCCAAGGACGAAAAGGCTGCAACGCAGACAGACCTTTATTCCGGGCAGGATGGAGCCATGCATTTTGTGCGCTACGCCGAAAATGGCTACGATAAAAACCGTGTGGGCATTAAGGCAGAAGATTATGTTGGTGTCTGGGGCAGTGGCCGCTGTTCTGCCGTAGTCAGTCGGGAGGGCAATGGTTTCCTGATGGAAATTCAATGGGCAAGCAGTGCCGCTGAAGGCAGCCGTTGGGTTTACCATTGCAGCTATGACAATTTTGCGGCGATACTGTTCAGCAACGGCAATGGAACACGCATCGATTATGTTTATGCGGAAAATGGTACAAGTAAAGAGAATATGGCCTATAATGACGGTCATGCGCTCTTTGTTCTGCGTGATGGCATAATGCTTTGGCAGGATAAAAAGGAAAACACGGATAATGGTGTAGAGTTTACCAAACTCCCCTGATAAGCAGCATTATGCCTGTGTGACGGATGAAAAAGCATTTCGTGGAGGTGTAGGGAGATGATGGTGTTAAAGCGGTTTTATGTTCTGCTTATGGCAGCATGGCTTTGTGCAGGCGTTGTATCCGCTGCACCTCTGCAGGTGCAGGAGCAGCTGGAAATTTTGGCGCGGACGGCGAAAGCGGAAAACGGCTGGTTCGTCCAGCCAACGCAGGCTGCGGATTGGAATAAATGGCATTACGCAGTAACTGACTTAAACCATGACGGCAATTTGGAGATTTTGCTAGCGAAAGAAGGCAGCTTTGACGGAACACAAGAGCTGCGGTGGGAAGAATTAAACGAAGGAAAATGGACACGCCATGGGGGCATTCATTTGGTGGGCGGCTCGCATATGCCGGATATTTTGACCAGTGAGGAAGCGGGGCAATTCACAGTATTGTATGATGCGCAGAAAAAGCGTTATATCTATCTTTTTACGGAAACTATCATGCATGGTGAGTTTGAGGCGGTGCATACCCGCTATGCCCTTTGGCTGAATGGTGTATTGCAGGTTGAGGAGTTAGGCTTTTCGACTTGGCAGCTGTCCGGTTATGACGGCAGTGTCAAGCAGCATTATTATCTGCCCCAATGGCGGGGAGCCGCCACAGAAGGTGCGCAGAGAATCGGTGCCAAACGCTATGTGCAGTTGGCGCAAGAAAGATTCCCGAATTGTGTGGAGAAGCCAGCAAAAATCAAATGGATAAAAGCAGAGGAACTATGGTCGTTGATAACAAGCGGTAAGGCATATAACAGGTTAGAAGATTCCTTTGCTGTGTTTACCGAAAGCACGTTGGCTGCTAACGATACTTTGCCCCATTAAGGGATAGCAAAAATTCCATATCAGTGTTAAAATGTAATCATCTTTGTTTTTAGGCAGGCAGTAGAAGGGTGATTACATGCACAAGATGTTTTTATCCTGTCTCCTGACAGCTGTCCTTACGGCGGCGGCTGTGGCTGCGGCCTTTATCATGGGGACAGGATATTTTGTTGGCAATTATGCGGTGCATTTTGGCTTGGAGCGGGGGACGGTGGATAATCCGCAGGAACCGCCGCGGGCGTTTGCTTTGCTTATGCCGCCGGAGGCGCGCCATTACGATAAGCCGGATTATACGAATGAGGAATGGACGCTGACGTCGCGAGATAATCTGGTGTTGAAGGCCACGCATTTTTATCCCGATGAGGATAATGGCGGGAAAAAATGGGTGATTGTAGCGCATGGCTACGGTGGTACGCAGGAAAATTCCTATTATATAGCCACGCACTATCTGCGGATGGGCTATCATGTGCTGACTCCCGACCTGCGGGCGGCAGGCAAGAGTGAGGGCCGCTATCTGACTATGGGGTATCGCGAGAGCGTGGACATGGTGGACTGGGCTAAGCGCATTGCCCTTTACTATCCCCAGGCAAAAATTATTCTTCATGGGGTGTCCATGGGAGCGGCCACGGTGATGATGGCCTGTGATGATGAGGATTTGCCGAAGAATGTAGCAGCTTGCGTGGAAGAAAGCGGCTACACCAGCGCCTTTGATTTGCTCGTGCATCAGATACATGAGTCGTTGGGCTTGCCGCCCTTCCCGGCCATGAATCTTTTGGACTGGCGGTGCCAGCAGGTGGCAGGGTTCAGCCTTAATCAGGCGGTGCCGGAAGTTGCGGTGATGCACTCGAAAGTGCCTATCCTGTTTATTCATGGTACGAAGGATGCTTTGGTGCCGCCCGCTATGGCGGAGCAGCTTTACCGGGATGCGAAGGCCCCGGACAAGAGCTTGCTCTTAATCCATGATGCGGTACATGGTGTGGCGTGCCAAAAGGACGAGAAATTGTATTTTAAGACGGTGCAGGAGTTTACGGCACCGTATATGCAGTAAGAGGAGTGAAATTGTGCGGGCAGTGGTAACGCGGGTAAAATCCGCCAGTGTAGAAATTGAAGGAAAAGTAAACGGCGCGATTGAGCAGGGCTTTTTGGTGCTCTTAGGCGTAGGGCCGGAGGATAATGCGGAGTCAGCCCAAAAACTTGCCGAGAAGATATATAATGTAAGGGTGTTTTCCGATGATGCCGGTAAAATGAATCTAAACCTCGAACAGGTGGGCGGTTCCATGCTGGTGATTTCCCAGTTTACGCTTTATGCAGATTTGAAGAAGCGCCGTCCCGGTTTCAGTCATGCGGCGCCGCCGGCTATGGCCAATGAACTCTATGAAGTCTTTATGCAGGATTTGCGGGATTTGGGCGTGACGGTGGAGCATGGTGAATTCGGTGCGGATATGCAGGTGGAGTCGGTCAATGATGGCCCGGTGACTCTTTGCTTTGATACGGAGGCTTTGTGATGCAGACAGAATTGTTGCAGAAATATGCAGAATTAGTGGTAAATGTCGGGGTTAATATTCAGAAGGACCAGATTCTGGTCATCAATTCCCCGATTGAATGTGCGGACTTTGCCCGCAAGATTTCCAAGGCGGCCTTTCAGGCTGGTGCCCATGATGTGGTCATGAGCTGGGGGGATGAACTGGCTTCCCATATCCGCTACGAGCATGGCAGGAAGGAGCTCTTTACTGAGTTCCCGGAATGGCGGGTGAAATTCTATCAGGGCTATGCGGAGCAGGGCGCGGCGTTTGTGTCCATTGCGGCCCGCGACCCGCAGATTTTCAGCGATATTGAGCCGGAAAAGTTGAAGCTTGCCAATCAGGCGGCTGGCGCGGCGCTTTTGGAGTACCGTGAACGCCTCATGAGCAACAAGAATACCTGGTGCGTGGTGTCTGTGCCGACCAAGGGCTGGGCAACGAAGGTATTCCCGGAAGATACAGCTGAAAAAGCGGTGGAAAAACTTTGGCAGGCCATCTTTAAGACGGTGCGCATTGGCGAAGGCATCGATACGGTGGCTGAGTGGCGCAAGCATATTGACTTTCTGCAGCAGGCGGCCAAGTTCCTCAACGAGCAGAAGTTCGTCAAGCTTCACTATAAGAATGCCAGCGGCACCGATTTGGAAATCGAACTGCCGGAAGGTCATATCTGGGCCGGTGGTGCGGAAAAGTCGGAGTTGGGGACGGAGTTTGCCGCCAATATGCCGACGGAGGAAGTTTACAGCATGCCCAAGCGTGATGGTGTAAATGGTACGGTTGTGGCTTCCAAGCCGTTAAACTACAACGGCAATCTGATTGAAAACTTCAAGCTGGTTTTCAAGGACGGCAAAGTGGTCGATTATACGGCAGAAAAAGGTGCAGAAATCCTCAAAGGTCTGTTGGAAACGGACGAAGGGGCAAGTTACTTAGGCGAAGTGGCGCTGGTGCCGTTTGATTCGCCGATTTCCCAGAGCGGCATTTTGTTCTACAACACGCTGTTTGATGAAAATGCCTCCTGCCATCTGGCACTGGGTAAGGCCTATCCGACCTGCATTGAGGGTGGCGAAAATATGGACAGCGTGACGCTTTTGCGGCATGGTGTCAACGATTCGCTGGTGCATGAGGACTTTATGATTGGCACCCGGGATTTGGAAATCGTGGGGACCACTGCCGATGGCCGCGAGATTAAGATTTTTGAACAGGGCAATTTCGGGAGGAACTTATGGTAAAGAAGATGAGTTGCGGGCTTTCCTTGACTTTGCTGCTCCTTTGTTTGTGGAGCACCATTTGTCTGGCGGCGGGGAAAGTCGTGGACGAGGATTTTTCCTGCAAGGGGGTAATGCTCGGCGACAGCGAAAGCGTTTTGCAGGCGAAGTGGGGCGAGCCGCTTTATGATAAAATCGTCATCAAGCAGGGTGTCAAGGTTAAAACCTATGTTTACAAAGACCGCAGTGAGGCCAGTATTGCTGTGCGCACCGGCGAAGTGGTGGATTTCACCGTGGATATGGAGAAATATACCGCCCGCGATAATGTGCGCAAAGGAGCCACGAAATTCTGGCTCGAAAAAGTTTATGGCAAAACGAACAAACAGTTTATCGAGGGGGAATACTACCTGATTTATACCCGGGAAAATCATCCCCATCAGAAGCTGCTCTTAAAGGTCGACGGTGATGATGGTCATTTGCTCAATTTACAGATAAGCAGTCTGCCCATTGACGAGGCAGAGCGGGCTGCTATGGCTGAAGCGGGCGACCCCATACTGTTAGAGCATGACCGTGATGATGACAATGGTTTTGCCGGGATTGATATGTCCAATATGCCGCAGGACAAAGAGGTACACTTGGAGGGCTGGGGCAGATGATACAGCTGAAACTGCTGGAACACCGTCTGCTGCGCTATGCAGGAATTACGCTGGGTTGTATGATTGCCAGCTGTTCCATCAATCTCTTTTTGGTGCCTTCCCATCTGTTGACGGGTGGTGCCACGGGCATTGCCATGATTGTCTATTACCTCACGCATCTGCCCATTGGTGCGCAGACCTTTGCCTATAATATTCCGCTGTTGATGGCAGCCTGGCGGCTGCTCGGCAAGGGCTATACCTGTGATGTGGTCATCGGCACGGCGATATTTTCCTTTTGTCTGGACTTCACCAAGCCGCTTAACGCCTATGCGCCGGTCAATGATTATATGCTGGCGGCCATTTTTGGCGGCGTGTTCAATGGCATCGGCTACGGCATTGTGTTCCGCATGAACGGCAGTACCGGCGGCTTTGATATCGTCGGTGCCATTGCCAAGAAGTTTTATTCCTTTAATATGGGCGGCGTGATTTTCGGCTTTAACTGTCTGGTGATGCTGGCGGCGGCGTTTATGTTCGGCGTGGCACCGGCGATGTTCACGCTTATCTGCATGTTTATGAATGCCATGGTGACGGATAAGGTTATCGCAGGCTTCAACAGCCGCAAGGCGCTTTTAATCGTATCCAATCAGGCGGAGGCCATTGCCGAGGGCATTATGGAAGTGGGCCGCGGCGTAACCTTCCTGCATGGGCAGGGTGCCTTTACACGCCGTGAGCGCAATGTCGTGTTCGTGGTGGTGACCTTAACGCAGGTGGCCAAGATGAAGATGATTATAAACGCCATTGACCCCGATGCCTTTGTGATTATCATGTCGGCCAGTGAAGTCATGGGGCATGGTTTCAGCTCGCCGGGGGTAAAGACCGGAGCGGTTGTTCATCGCTATGGCAGTCATGGCCGTTAATTTATGGTTGCATTAGAGAGGGGAATTTTGTACAATGAAAAAGATATTGATTATGATGCTGGTGCTTATGACGGCTCTTTCGGCTGGATGTATCGCCGGCGGCAAGGATAATGGAGGCAAAAAAGTGGCTAATCGCATTGCAGTATTTGAAACCAACAAAGGTACGTTTGAAATCGAACTTTTCGAAGACAAGACGCCGATTACGACGAAAAACTTTATCGACCTGACGGAAAAGGGCTTTTACAACGGTGTAATCTTCCATCGCGTGATTGACGGCTTTATGATTCAGGGCGGCGACCCCGAAGGCACGGGTATGGGCGGCCCAGGCTACACCATTGAAGATGAGTTCTTAGATGACCTGCGCTTTGATGGCGAAGGCATCCTGGCTATGGCCAACACAGGAATGCCTCACACGGGCGGCAGTCAGTTCTTCATCACGCTGGACAAGACGCCCTGGCTCAACGGCAAGCACACCATCTTTGGCAAGGTAATTAAGGGCATGGACGTTGTCCGCACCATTGGCCACAGCGAAACGGATTTTCGTGACCGTCCGCTCGAAAACGTCGTGATGGAAAAAGTTACCATTAAAGATGCCAAATAAGGACGAGAACTACACCTATATTCTAGAGTGCAGTGACGGCAGTTTTTATACAGGCTGGACAAATGACCTCGTAAAGCGGGTCAGGACGCACAACGCAGGCCGGGGCGGGAAATACACCCGCGCCCGCCTGCCTGTGCGTCTTGTCTATTTTGAAACCTTTGCCGATAAACGGGAGGCGCAGAGCCGTGAGTGGCATATCAAGCAGCTTACCCATAAACAAAAACGGATGTTAATCGAGAATAACGAGAGGAAGTAATACGGTGGATTTAAGCATAGTGGAACTGCTGAAAGTAGTAGTTCTCGGTATCGTAGAAGGTCTGACGGAATGGCTGCCGGTATCGAGTACCGGTCATATGATTCTGGTGGACGAGTTTATCAAGCTGGATGTCAGCAAGGATTTCATGGATATGTTCCTGGTGGTTATCCAGTTAGGTGCAATTCTCGCCGTTGTGGCATTGAATTTTGAAAAACTCAATCCCTGGTCAAGCTGGAAGACGAGAAAGGAAAAACGGGATACGGTGAGCTTGTGGATGAAGGTCATTGTGGCCTGCATTCCCGCAGCCGTGATTGGCCTGATGTTCAACAAGTACATGGAAGAACATTTTATGACGGCGCCGGTGGTGGCTACGACGCTTATCTTCTACGGCCTGCTCTTTATCTGGATTGAGAACTACAACAAACACCGCCGTCCGCGGATTAACGATTTGGCGAACTTGGATTACCGCACGGCCTTCATTATCGGCTTGTTCCAGGTACTCTCTTTGGTGCCGGGTACCAGCCGTTCCGGTGCGACCATTATCGGTGGTATCCTCTTTGGTACCAGTCGTATCGTGGCTGCGGAATTTACGTTCTTCCTGGCGATTCCCGTAATGTTCGGCGCGAGCCTCCTCAAGATGGTCAAGTTCGGCCTGCATTACACGGGTGCAGAAATCGTCATCATGGTGGTGGGTATGGTTACGGCCTTTATCGTTTCCATCCTGTCTATCAAGTTCCTCTTGAGTTATATCAAGACCAATGACTTCAAGGCCTTTGGCTGGTATCGTATCGTACTGGGCATTATCGTAATCGCCTATTTGTTCTTAGTGGGCGACCCGACAGCGGATAAATAATGAAAAGAAAGCCTTCCCCGTTGGGGAAGGCTTATTCATCAGAAAGGAAATGGATATGAAAATAATTGCAGGCCTGGGTAATCCCGGCAGCGAATATGCCGCGACTAAGCATAATGTCGGTTTTATGCTGGTGGATGCGCTGGCAGATAAATTGGGCATTGACAACTGGCAGGACAAATTCGATGCTAAAGTCGCGCAGGGCTTTTTGGGTACGGAAAAGATTTTGCTTGTAAAACCCCTGACCTATATGAACGAAAGCGGGCGGGCAATCGGGCCGCTGATGAATTTTTACAAACTGGATACAGAGGACTTAATCGTTGTCCATGATGATATGGATATTCCGGCAGGTACTGTGCGCATCCGCAAAAAGGGCAGTGCGGGCGGCCATAACGGCATTAAATCCGTACTGGCACATTTGGGGGATGAACACTTTGCCCGCGTGCGGATTGGCATTGGCCGTCCCCTGCCGGGCTGGACGGTGGTCAACCATGTACTGGCCCCGTTTACGGATGAGGATAAGCCGAAAATCAGGGAAGCCATTGACTATTTGCTGCCGGCTGTTGAGTGCATTGTAAAAGATGATGTGGATATGGCGATGAATAAGTATAATCCCAAGAAGCAGAAGAAAAAGAAGGCTGTTGAAGCAGCAGAAACGCAGGAAGGAGGCACAGAAAATGCCGCAGAATGAGTTGATTACGGCTGTCTATGCCGATGAGGATGGCAATATCTTAGATGCTCCGGGCATGCAGGGCATGGGCCGTACAGGGCGGGAAAATATCCTGCTCAAACCGGAGAATTTGATTCCCCTGCCGGAAAGTGCGGATTTAATGCTGCTTCCCGACCATCTGGCGGTGGGCATGGCCAGTGACGGCGAGGTTATGCCCATCAGCGGGCTGGCTGTGGCCGCGATTCTGCCTGCCGGTTATACCCGCCTCTATATGCCGGCATATGAGCGCGCCGAAGAAGCAGAGCGCCTGCCGTTATACGGCTATACGGCAGTGGTTGTCTACAAGGACGAGCTTTACTGCGCTGCTGTTTATACGGATGAAAACGAGAAATGGGACCCCGTGCATTACAATACGAAGGACCTCAAAAACCTCGTCAAGCGCACGAAGAAGGATTTGCCGGGCAACCGCATTGTGGAGCAGGTTGCAGGCTGCTCACTTAAATGGCACTGCTGCACGGCGCAGAACCTTTTCTACCGCCGCTGGGAGTGCGGGATTCCGACTTCGCCGGTCTGCAATGCCAACTGCTTTGGCTGTATCTCCCTGCAGCCCGCAGAGTGCTGTCCGTCGCCGCAGCAGCGCATTAACTTCCGCCCGACGCCGGAGGAAATTGCCGAAGTCGGCGTGTACCATCTGCAGGTGGCTCCTGATGGCATCATCAGTTTCGGTCAGGGCTGTGAAGGTGAGCCGAGTCTGGCGGCAGACAATATTGCCGCAGGCATTAAGCTGATTCGTCAGCAGACCGATAAGGGTCAGATTAACATGAATTCCAACGTGGGCTGGACGGAAGGCGTCAAGAAGATTGTCGATGCCGGTCTGGACTCTCTGCGCGTGTCGATTATCAGCGCCCGCGAGGAAGGCTATGATGCCTATTACCGCGCTAGCTATCATCTGGAAAACGTCAAGGAATCCATCCGCTATGCCTTGGATAAGGGTGTTTATGTGTCCTTGAACCTCTTGTATTTTCCTGGCTTTAATGACCGCGAGGAAGAACTGGCGGCTTGGCAGGAATTTTTCCGTGAGCTGCCGGTGCAGATGATTCAGGTGCGCAACCTCAATATCGACCCTGATGCGTTCCTCGACATCATGCCGGAACCGCAGGGCAAGGCTGTGGGCACACGGAAGTTTATCGAAACCCTCCATGCGGAATTCCCACAGCTTGTTATCGGCAGTTTCAGCCACTATGTGGAAGACTAAGAAAAGAGGCGCAGTCTAAATGTTAGCAATTAAGAACGGCAGATTTATCGTACCCGATAAAAATGGTGATTTTGTTTTCCGTACAGAAGGTGTACTGCTCTGCGATGGTGAACGGATAAAGGGCTTTGCAGAGGAAAAAGATATTCCTGCGGATGCCGAAGTTTTGGATGCGCAGGGCAATTATGTGGCACCGGGCTTTTTGAATGTCCATATTCATGGCTGTGCGGGCTCGGATACCATGGATGCGGATATGGATGCGTTGGAGCGTATGGCAAAACTGCAGGCGCAGACCGGCGTAACGGGTTTTCTGCCCACAACCATGACCTGTAAGTGGCATGAGGTGGAAGAAGCCTTGCTGGCGGTAAAAGAAACGATGCAGTGTCCGCCGGTTGGTGCCCGGATTCTGGGTGCACATATGGAAGGCCCGTTCATCAGTCCGCAAAAGAAAGGGGCACAGGCCGAAGAAAATATCCGCAAGGCCGATTATAAGCTGGTAAAACCCTGGGCGGATGTGGTCAAAATCATCACGCTAGCCCCGGAGGAACTTACGGACTATACCTTTGTGGATGAATGTCATGCGGCCGGGATTACGGTGTCCATCGGCCATACGGCGGCGGATTACGAGGAAACTCTGCGGGCGGTAAAGGAGCATGGAATTCATCATTTCACCCATGTCTATAATGCCATGACGGGCTTTAGCCACCGCAGCCCCGGCGTTGTGGGGGCGGCTTTTGATACCGAAGCCAACTGCGAAATCATTGCCGATAATGTGCATAGCCATCCCGCGGCACAGCGGCTATTATACCATGCCAAGGGCGGGAAGAACATCGTGCTGATTACCGACAGCCTGCGTGCTTGCGGCTTAGGCGATGGCCCCTCAGAATTGGGCGGGCAGGAAGTCTTTGTCAAAGGGGAACTGGCTACGCTTAAGGACGGCACCATTGCCGGCAGTGTGGCGACGATGAATCGTTGCGTTAAGATTTTCTGGGAAAATACCGGAGCAGAGCTGCCGCAGATTATCGAGATGGTGACGAAGACACCGGCTATGGAACTATCGCTGTATGAGGAACTGGGCTCGTTGGAAAGTGGTAAGCGGGCGGATATTGCAATCTTTGATGAAGAGGTAAACATTAAAACTACGATTATCGGCGGGGAGATTAATTACCACGATTAAGTTCGCGGCAAAAGGCACGGCAGGCGGGGACTAACTGTCATCCGCTGCGGCGCGGAACTGAAAATATTTTTATCCTAATAATTAACGGCTGGAAAAGTCAAAAACTCGCTGTGCTCAGACAGTTTGACTTTTCCAGCCGCTTTTCTTGTGGGATAAAAATATTTTCTTTACGTTCCGCGCCTAACGCTGCTGACAACCAGTCCCCGCCTGCCACGTTGTGCTAAGTATCAATAGCTGTCATAATGGAAAATTCCACGTCCGTTCTTTACGGATTCGACTCGCTCAAAATTTTTTGAAATTTTGACCCAACCTTCTAATCCATTGGAATTTCTTATGCCAACCCAGGTTTCTGCAAAATAATCATTATCAATGCCTTCGAATATTGCATAAAAACCGCGATGAATTTTATCAGTATCATATTTGTCGGATATATTTTTTATTCCATTGTAGGGAACGAAAATTTTGTTGTCTCGATATAATGCTTCGAAAACACCTTCACCACAGTATTTTAGAAGGTATATATATTCTCCTACATTAGGGAGGACTTTTCCTTCATTGATTTTTGAGTAAGATGAAGAAATGTGTATGAAATCCTCAAAAGGAGGGGCTATTATTTTTGTCTTCCCTTTTTGTGGATAACTATGCATTTCAGTGGCAATAACAGAAAGGGAGTCGCTATGAGATGCTGAACCAACAATGGAAGCATCTTCGTAGGGTCCCTTAAATATAGTAACAGTATCTTTGGGAATAAGATGCGTTTTGAATAGTATATCGTTCATATCAATTTCTCCCCACAATGTATTGTGAGAAATTATTATATTGGGGACAGGATTGATAATGATTGCCCTAGAGGTATCTTTGGTTTTTAGTCGTAGCTCGTAAAGTTCTTTTTTTGCAGAATCTAACTCGGCTTGATAATGTTGTAATTTTTGAGACATTTTGGTGATGTTTTCAGAATCAATGGTTGCTATTACTTTTGCAGACACTTCACGTTGACCTGTGGATGAATATAGTATAGGAGAGTATTCAACACTATTAACACTAACTACATTACTGCTAATGACAGTTACTGTGTCTATTGATAGCTGATGATTTTCAATTTTCGTGTAAGACTCTACATATACTCCAGCTTCATCAGATATAGAACGAAGTGCGGAGCGAAAGGCACGCTCTTTAGCGGAATCAATAGTTTCATTTACATTTAAGCTTACTTTAGCTGATTTTGAAAAAACTTTTAATTCGGCATTACAAATAGTATTAGCACTCAGCAGAATAGATAATATGGTCAATAAAAGAATTTTTTTCATAACATATACCAATCCCTTCTTTAGTGAGCTAATCAAACTGAATGATATCTAATTGAAAAGAACTAAGTCGAGTTTGTTATGATGATTAATTACACATTGATATATTTTGTTTATACCAGCTTCTTTGGCGAGAGAAAGAACAAGGTTTTTTTCAGTATTACCAATGCGCAATCCTAAAATAATACAGCTAGGTCGCCAAACTATGAATGGACGTGAAGCTTTTGATGTAGAATTAAGTAATTGCGGGTTTATCATACGCCACTCTTTATCATATTCATGGTATTTATGTTTGATGAGTGAAATACGTTCTCGTTGCCATGTCATATTAGGGAAAACATTTGGTATACTATTTGATATATTGGGAGGGAGTTTATAAATTAGTTCTTGCATAGCTAAAAACTTAGTATACTCAGTGGCATCGTATTGGTTATCTGAATAATATATAGGATAGATTGGGAATTTGAAATCTCGAGATGGACAAGCGTTACACGTATCTTTTTTTCCACATATGATTGCTGACTCATCAGTTAAATCATATGCTAGCGTAAAGCCGGTGTGATTCTGTGCATATTTTAACCATAGTGTTTCGTTTAATGCATCTTCGGAAAAACAAATTGATAATTGATTCTTTTGAAGGTTATCCCTTGTGATTGTCATAATATGTTTTCCAAAGTTTATCCATTCATCGGTACTGTGCTGAGTAAAAAAATTAGATATGCTTTCTTGAGTAAAACTTAATGATTTTTGTATAAAAGTGAAAGCGGTTTGTTTATGGAGGTCGTTTTCGAAAGCGTTACGAATTTCGCTAATAATATTGTCCCAGTCAATATATAAGAATGTATCAAAGGGGTCATCATATTTATCTGCTGTTGAAAAATAAAGGCGATTAGTACGGAGTCCATCAAGTGTTGAGTTGCTAACTGCACGAAATCGATATAAGTAATGAGGGTATTTTAATACTTCCCCAAGAGCTTTTGATTCTAAGTCAATTTGCTTTCCGTTAAAGGATGATAAAGTTTTCCAAAAAAGAGTACGTTCTTCGTTGGTCATTGCTCCTCCTTATATAAAATCTTTTACGAAGTGCTTGCAGTATGCTGTGTACTTATCCTGCGCGGAGAGGCAGGTGTCGGTCAGATATCCCGGCTCACGGTAGAATTCTCGCAGGCCGCGGTAGTAAAATTGCTTGTGCTCATTGTCGATGATGAAGGGGACGATGCCGAAGGCCAGGCAGTCTTTGAAGAGCAACAGGCGGCCAACTCGTCCATTTCCATCTTGGAAGGGATGAATGGCTTCAAAGTCTACATGAAATTTGAGTAGGTCATGGAAATCATGGCCGCCCATGTTTTGATAATGAGTTAGTAGTTTTTGGATTTCTTTTGCTACATTATCGGGAGAGCAGGTTTCTTTATCGCCAATGGTATTAGGCAAAACTTTGTATTCGCCCACATTGAACCAGTCAAGGTCAGCATCGGTGGTATTGGCTTTGAGGATTTTGTGCAGTTGCTTGATAAAATCTTCATCTGTAGGCTGGTCATAGTTTTTCAGGATATAGTCAAAGGCCCGGAAGTGGTTCATGGTTTCGATGATGTCATTGCTGTCGATGACTTCGTCGCCGCTGCTGAGAATCGTATGGGTGTTGAACAGGTTTATGGTATGCTCATGGCTGAGCTTGCTGCCTTCGATACGGTTGCTGTTGTAGGCAAGACTAGTCTGCGTATAATGATAAATGCCATTTTTATATTTGGCAGCTTGTTCTGTTTTAAGCTGGTGAATTAATCGTTGGACATTTTCTTGTGGACTCATTGCAGGCTCCTTTCAAAAAATTCATACCCTTTATTATATCACAGTATGGGGCGGGGGATAGGAGATTATCCGGATAGTTTTGTAACGATTGAAACAGAAAGTATTGCGCAGTTCATTTATAATGGAGACAATGATAATACGGTTTAGTTTGGCATAAGGAGTAATTCTGATGAAGACGATAGATTTTAACCTGATGGTGGCGGAGCTGATGAAAGGTGAACCGTTGGTGGCGGAGATTTTGACCGGGTTGGGGCTGGGGAAGCTGGTCAGCCCGGAGGCGTTGCAGGTTATGGGCAATATTATGACCATTCCGCGGGCGGCGGCTATGCAGGGCGTGGCTATGGAGGTTGTTATTGCCGCTTTTAGGGAACGGGGATTTTCGGTAGTTAATGGAGAGACGGCAGGCAGCACTGCTCCCTGTTCTGTGACCGGTCATTTTGACCAGTCAGATTCCTTGCCGGAAGGGCATCCGATTGAGCTGATGCGGGCGGAAAATATGGGTATGGAAAAGGTGCTGGACATTCTGCAGGCAGAGTCTGCAGGCAGTGAAGCAATAGACTTTTCCGTGGTTATTCAGAACTTGCAGGCGCTTAATGGTGTACGCGCCCATTACGCCAAGAAGGAAGAACTGCTGATGGCGCAGCTCTATAAATACGGCGTAACGGGGCCGTCACAGGTCATGTGGAATGAGGATGATGAAATCAAGAAGGAAATCGGCACGCTTACGCAGGCAGTTACGGAAGATGCGGACAATGTGCTGATTTACAAGGGGCGCATAGCGGCTGTGGTGAAAAAGGCGCGGGAAATGGTGTATAAGGAAGAACGGATTTTATTCCCGCTATGCCTGCGCTTTTTCACGGAGGAGGAGTGGCTGCGGATATATCGTGACTTCCCGGAAATGGGCATGGCTTTTGTCGAAAAGCCGGCCAAGTGGGAGGCAGGTGAACGCTGGACGGCAGCGGAGCTGGCCAAGGTTACGGAACAGGAGATTTTAGCGGGGAAAATCCAGCTGCCCACGGGCGAGTTGACGGTCAAGCAGCTAAGTGCCATCTTGGCGCTGTTGCCCTTGGACTTGACCTTTATCGATGCGGAGGAAAAGCTGCGGTTCTTCATCAACGAAGGCCGGGTGTTCCCGCGTCCGTTAGCGGCTTTGGGGCGTGATGTGGCCGAGTGCCATCCGCCGCATATCGTGCCGGTGGTCAAAAATCTTGTGGCGGATTTCAAGGCGAAAAAGCGCAGTTCTTTGGAGGTGTCCCGTTATATCATGGGCAAGCCGATTCTCGTGAAGTATATGGCGGTCTATGATGAAACTGGTGCGTATATGGGTACCTTGGAAGCGGTGCAGGATTGCAGCCGTATTCTGGAAAAGTTTGCTCACAGATAAATCCAGCCACCTCTTGCAATTTTCAGAAAATTATAGTACAATATGACATATTAGAACAAGCAATGTATATGCTAGGAGGGGTATTTATGTTTAGAGCAGTACCATTTCATCTGAAAGAAAATGCAGAACGGGGCTACGATGTTTTGGAGAAGGTTTTAAGCTATGCGGCGGAACAGTCCCTGAATCCTTTGGGAAAAGTCAGCGGCGCCCTGTCCTCCTTCAAGGTAGATGTGATTGAAACCGATACGGCTTATGAGTTGTTTGCAGAGCTTCCGGGCTTTTATAAAGAGCAGATTACCGTGTCCTACGATGATGACAACTATCTGCGCATCAAGGCTCAGCGGGCAGAGGCTGTAGACGCCAGCATCAAGTATCTGTGCCGTGAGCGCAAGAGCGGCGATTTTGAACGCACCTTCTACATCGACATGATTGACAAGAAGGCCGTCAACGTGGCCTTCGAGAATGGTATTTTGCATATTGTTCTGCCCAAACAGAAGGAAGAGGATGGCCGTACGGTCTTCGATATCGAATAAAAATAAAAAGCCTGTTGGAGAAAAAAGTGCCAACAGGCTCTGTTTATGATAAAATACAAATAAGCATAAAATATTTTATCTGTCTTAAAGGGAAATGGCAGGATTTTTGGGATGGAAGGGGAATTAATATAGAGTATAAAATGTTACCGCTATAAGTAGCCGGAGGAGAGTTGGGAGGGACCAATTATGATGGACGAAAAGGATTGGGCGGAGTTTAAGAGAAAGTTGAAGGCCAAGACGGAAATTGACCTTGACCTATATAAGGAACCGCAGATGAAGCGCCGTATTGGCAATCTTGTGACCAGGGCGAGCATGAATTCCTATGTGGAGTATTTTGATAATGCGGCCAAGGACAAAGACGATTTTGCGGCTTTCATTGAATATCTGACCATCAACGTGTCGGAATTCTTCCGCACGCCGGAGAAGTTCGGCAAGCTCGAGACGGATGTTATTCCCGATTTGCTGAAGCGTTCGCCGAAGCTCAATATTTGGAGTGCAGGTTGCTCCATCGGTGCAGAGCCGTATTCGCTGGCCATTATCATGAAGGAAATGACGCCGAATACCCGCCATCGCATTCTGGCCTCGGATTTGGATATTGAAATTCTGGCCAAGGCTAAGCGCGGCGTTTACACGCAGGACGAAATCAAAGCTATGAAGCCTGAGCGTCTGGCCAAATACTTCAAGCCGGAAGGTGAGAAGTATGCAGTCAGTCAGGATATTAAAAACTGCATTGAGTTCAAGCGTCATAATCTCTTAAAAGACCCCTTTGAAAGCGGGTTCGACCTGATTTTGTGCCGTAATGTGGTTATTTATTTCACGGAAGAAGCCAAAGACCAGCTTTATGCGAATTTCTTTAAGGCACTCAAGCCCGGTGGCATTCTCTTTGTAGGTGCTACGGAGGCTATTTTGAACTTCCGTAAATTAGGTTACACCAGTTTCCAGCCATTCTTCTATCAAAAGCCATTAACTTAAAGCCAGTAAACCACGATAAGGATCGGTGTTAAATCATGTACGCGAATCAACAGATAGAACAACTGGATAGGGAAAGCATGCAGGCCTTGCAGCTCGAACGTTTGCAAAAACAGCTGAAATGGGTGGAGGAAAAGAGCCTCTACTATCAGCAGAAGTTTGCCAAGGCAGGCGTGTCTGCAAAGGATGTACAAAGCCTTGAGGATATCCGGAGGCTTCCTTTCCTGACCTCTAATGAGCTCTTTCAGGTTGATTCGCTGGATCTTTTGACCTTGCCTTTGTCCGGTATTTTGCGATTCAGCGTAGTGCAGCAGGAAAATGGTGAGGTAACGAAGTTCTACACCAATGGTGATGTGGCGAAAAATGTGGAAATGATGACCCGCTGTCTGGTGGCTACGGGAATCAATCAGACTTCGGTAGTGGCTATACAGGGGGATATGGCGGACAGCCGCCTGATGGACATCCAATATGCTTTGGAAATGCTCGGAGCAACGGTGGTGAACATGGGGACGGATTATCGGCAGTGGCTGCGCTTTATGGACCTTATCAGCATGGATACAATTGTAAGTACTCCGCAGCTCATCATGCAGTTGATCATCCAGCTGCAGGCCACTGGTAAAAACATCGCCGATTATCCCTTAAACCGGGTTATCTGCCTGAATCCGCAGGGGCTGACCAATGCCATGCAGCGCCATATTGCGGACAGGACCCATGCTACGGTCTACAATCTGTACGAACCGGCAGAACTGGGGACAGCCAGTATGCTCTATCAGTGTGAAGCGCATAAGGGCTATCATATTCAGGAAGATTATTATTATCCTGAAATTGTGGCTTTCCATAGTGACCAGGTGGTGACGGAGCCGCATCAGATGGGCGAACTAGTGGTAACAACCTTGATGGCAGAGGCCATGCCACTAATTCGTTACCGGACAGGACAGGCGGTCATGCTCGAAACGGAAACTTGCGATTGCGGGCGTACGTTGTACCGGGTGACCACACCATTTACCTTTATGTAAAATATGTTAAATGGCCTCCCTGTTTAGGGAGGCTTTTTTAGTTGAGGATACGATATGACAGCAAAGCTTGATTTTATCATTGGTCGTTCGGGGACAGGCAAGACACATGCCAGCCTGACGGCAATGCAAAAGGAAATGACGGAAAGACCGCTGGGAAAGGCACTTATTTTGCTTTTGCCGGAACATATGACCTACAAGACTGAGCGGGAACTGGCCACGATGATGGACGCTGCCGGACAGGGCTTTTTCCGTGCCTATGTCTTTGGTTTTCGCCGCTTTGCCCGGCAGATCCTTATGGAAACCGGCGGGGATTTGCCCCGCATCAGTGATGTGGGACGCCGCCTGCTGCTGCAAAAGCTGCTCTTGAAACATCAAAAGGATACAGATTTGACGGTCTTTGCGCGGGCGGCTCGTCAGCGGGGCTTTACGGAAACCTTGTCCGATGCCATCAAAGAGATAAAAAGCTATCGGCTTACGACGGACAAACTGCGGCAGGCAGCAGATATGGTGGGGGCTGGCCAGGAACGGCTCTCCGGCAAGGTACGGGAGCTCAGCACCTTGGCTGATGAATTTGCTGAGGCCATGGCAGGGCGCAAAAGCGATGCTGAAGATTTAATGCATATTTTGGCGGAGAAAATCCCGCAGGCCCAGCTTATGCAGGGGGCTGAAGTCTGGATTGACGGCTTTGTGTTCTTTAATCCACAGGAAATGCATGTGCTGGCGGCAATTCTGGCAACGGCGGCCCAAGTGCATATCACCCTGCCGATGATGGGGGAACAGCTGCCTGACGGACAGGTGAATTTTCAGTTGACGGAAAATACGCTGGAAACCGGGCTGTTTAACCGTCCCTATCGCACGATGGAAAATATCTGCCGGTTAATGCAGGAATTAGAGCCGAATAGACAGGGCTTTTGGCAGCCCGTCACCTTGTTTACGCATAATCACCGTGCGCACAATCCTGCGCTTGCCTGGTTGGAGGAAAAACTGTTTGGACAGGTGGAAGCGGCTAAGTTTGCGCCGGAAAATCTGCGGCTGGTGGAAGCGGCCAACCGCCGTATCGAGCTGGAGACGGCAGCTGCCGATATTTTGCGGCTCGTGCGGGAGCGCAATTACCGCTATCGGGAAATCGGTGTGCTTATCCGCAATGCCGAAGATTATGATGGGATTTTGCCGCTGGTCTTTCAGGATTACGGCATTCCCTTCTTCCAGGATGGCAAGCGGCAGAGCATTCATCACCCCTTGGCGGAGCTTTTGCGTTCCGCGTTGGAAGTGGTGCAGAAGGGCTGGAATTATGAAAACATCTTTCGCTGCCTGCGCACGGGCTTTTTCCCTTTGGTACGGGATGATGTGGATAAGCTGGAAAATTATGTGTTGGAAT
>CADBYQ010000012.1 GCA_902798865.1 Pseudoselenomonas ruminantium
TACGGACACCTCCCTCAACGATAAGGCCTCCCCCTTCCAGTTCGCCGGCAAACAAGACGGAGAAAAAATTCTGCTCTATGACACCAGCACCCAGCGGGTGGTAGTGCCCTTTGAAAACTATCCGAACAGTCCCTTTTACGATGCGGCTGCAGACAGTCCACTGGGCCTTGACCGGCTGCTGGCCAAACTGGACAGCGCTCAGGAAGCCGCCATATTTGACCCTGAAATCAGCGCAGATTATGTGCTCTATGCCGCCCCCATCCCCGATACGAACTTCATTGCCATCGGCTACCGGGAATGGCGCTCCGTTGTTACAGGCATTACCAATATCCATCTGATTGTGCTCTGGGTCTTCGGCCTTTTGGTTGTGCTGTTCTGCGTCTTTATCCTCTACGCCTTCACCAATCAGGTGGCCGCCGAGGAAAGCACCGCCCTGCGGGAAGCCCGCGACGAAGCCCTGCGGGCCAATCAGGCTAAGAGTGATTTCCTCGCCAATATGAGCCACGAAATCCGCACCCCGCTCAACGCCATCTTAGGCATGAATGAGATGATTATGCGCGAGGCCAGCGGCAGCCTCAAAAAATACGCGTTTAATATCAAAAGCGCCGGAGAAACCCTGCTCTCCATCATCAACGACATTTTGGATTTTTCCAAAATCGAGTCCGGCAAGATGGAGATTGTGCCCGTGAGCTACAGCCTGAGCTCCGTCCTCAATGACGTCTACAATATGGTCAGCTACAAAGCGAGGCAAAAAGGGCTGGAATTCACCATGCAGGTTGATCCGGACATTCCCGATGCCCTGATTGGTGATGAAGTACGCCTGCGGCAGGTGGTCGTGAACATCCTCAACAACGCCGTCAAATACACCCCCAAAGGCTCCGTAACCTTTACCGTCAAAGCCAAAGGCGAGGTGGACGACGATAAACTGGAACTGCAATTCATCGCCCAGGACACAGGCATTGGCATCCGCGAGGAGGACAAGGAAAAGCTCTTCTCCAAATTCCAGCGCCTGGACCTCAAGAAAAACCGCAATATCGAAGGCACAGGGCTTGGCCTAGCCATCACCGTACGGCTGACGGAAATGATGCAAGGCTCCATCACCGTAGACAGCGTTTACGGCGAAGGCAGCACCTTCACCATTCACCTGCCCCAGCAAGTGGAAAAATACGAACCCATCGGCGATTTCAATGCCCGCATTGAAGCCGCCCTGCAGGAAGAGGAAAACTACCAGGAAAGCTTCACCGCTCCCCAGGCCCACATTTTGGTGGTAGACGACAACGACATGAACCTCACCGTAGTGGAAAGCCTGCTGGAGAAAACCCTCATCCATGTCCATACGGCCAGCTCCGGCAAGGACTGCCTGCAGCTGATTGAGGACAATCACTACGACATCGTTTTCCTGGACCACATGATGCCGGAAATGGATGGCATTGAAACCCTGCAGCGGGCCAAGAACCTCATCACTAGCAAATGCAAGGACACCCCCTTCATCGCCCTGACTGCCAACGCCGTGGCCGGGGTAAGGGAAATGTTCCTGGCCAAGGGATTTAACGACTACCTCTCCAAACCCGTAGACGGCAAGACTTTGGAACGCATGGTACAAAAATACCTTCCCCCGGAAAAGATAGAACCTGCCGGAGAAAGCACCGCTTCTCCCGAGCCGCAGACAGACGCGCTCACATCAGCACCCCCATCCGAAACTCCCCCTCCGGCAGAAGAACAAATCGACCTGCCCACTGCCCTCAAATACTGCGGCGGCAATGAAGAAATGCAACAAAAATTCCTCACCATGTTTGTTTCCCGCCGGGAAGCCGTAACCAAACAGCTCAACAACGATTTGGAAACCCAAAACATCGCAGATTACACCACCCATGTCCACGCCCTGAAGTCCACCGCCCTCGCCATCGGCGGCGTAAAACTATCCGAAGCCGCCAAAGCTTTGGAAATGGCTGGCCACGCCTACTGTGACGGCCCCGAGGAAGAAAAGGACCGTCACCTGCAGTACATCAGGGAGCATCACAGTGAAGCCCTTGAACTCTATGCCAAACTGGCCGCTGAAGCACAGGAACGCTTTGGCATAAGCTGACAGTTTTTAATGTATACCCGCAAAAACATAAAAAATCCGGAAGTTTTACGATTATATCCGCAAAACTTCCGGATTTTTACTTTTCATATGCCCGCAAACTATCTTTTAATACTTGGGCTATCTCCTGTCTCAACCCTGCCGGTGCTAAAATTTCAACATGCTCCATATACTGTAATGCCCAATATTTTATCGCATATTCATTGCATTTGACCGTCACCAGTATCTCCCCATTACTCAGCGGCTTTACCGAAAAATCCTTGCCAAACCAGTCCACCAGCTGATCCATAAGGTATTTTTCCGTCTGAAATTGTACCTCGATGGTGTCACCGCCAAACATATAGATATGCTCCGCCATATGTCTGGGCAGGTTATAGCCACGAGCAAACTCAGCCACCAATGACTTATCCTTTGCCGGCGTATCTACTATAGTCACCTTTTTCATCTTATCAATGCGGTAATGGGATACATTGTCGTGAGGCTCCGTATTGCCAATCAGATAATACCAGCCATTGCATACCACCATTTGATAAGGATTGACAACATACGGCTCATCCCGCTTGGGCACCAACTTAAACGAAGTATTGTAAGCGTTGTAAATAAATTTCACCTGTCGCTTTTTTTCAATAGCATCATTTAACACCTCGACACTCTTCATCACCACGGTATTATCTGAATGCCGCATTTCCGGCAGATTCGCAATGTGTTTGACTTTTGCTTGAAAATAACGGTTTCCCTGATTAACCAGTTTTGTGATTAACCGCTTCGCCTGACTCTGCGATACTCCCTTCGCAGATAATACACTGTCAATCAGCAAACGTAATTCTGCATCGTCAAAATCCCGTTCCTGCAAATAATAGCCCTTATCCGCAGCAATTTCATAGCCCAGTTCCTTCAAAGAGTCAATATTCGCTCGCACGGACCGCCTGTCACAAGTCATGCCATAATTCTTTTCCAGTAACTGAATCATCTCCATTTGCGTCAAACGATGATTCTCATCCGTATATTCTTTCAGAATCTCCAATATCAGCATATTGAGCATTTTCTTATTGCCTGTCGCGTACATCATATCACTTCCTCTTTGCCTTTGTTCTAGGCAAAATCCTCCAATCCTTCATGTTTTCTGATTTTATTTTAGCAGATGAGATGTACAAAAAAATGTACCTTGTGCCTGCTAAAATAAGCATAAGATGAATCACCACAACAGAAAAGGAGGCGTTTGCCATGTTATTTTATCAGGTAAAGGTTGCTTGTTCACTCGTTGATAATGGCAAAATGCAAAAAAACTATGAAGAATCTCAGAACGCTTGGCACAGGCTAATAGAAGATATAAATGATACACTCGAAACTGACGCTAACGAATCAAAAATATTTATGACCGTTTACAAGGCTTCCCCGGAGGAACTATTCCTTATTGCCGTTATTGATTCGCTTGAATCCCCTACGCCTAAAACACTACTTGATTTTTTTGCTGACATTATCAGCGAAAAATATGGACTCTCCCTGCAAAGAAAAGCACCGATGAAAGAAATCTCCCCTAAAGAAGCAAGAAAGTTTTTAGAAAACAGTTCTCATTTTATTAGCCGCAATCGCTATTGGGACAACGACAATTATAGTCTTGATTATTATAACAACAGAGATTTTCAAATCACAGAACAAATTTTTGATAATTTCCCCACCAACTTAAACGCTGCCCTTGAAGATGCCCATACATTTATACCGGATAAAACCTTGTTGGAGGAAATCAAGCGTATCTATACCCCCACTCATCCACACAAGTATCAAGGTCATCCTGTACACTATAAACTCTCTGCTGATAATAAAAATTCCGCCTTGCAGCTTGCCACCTGCTTATGCCGCAACCTTTACGCCAATCAACGTCTTGTAAGCCGTTGCATCAGTTATATTTCCGATATTACTGAAGGCTGTTTTAACGATTCGGATATCGAGTCTATTTTCCGACAAAGTGCAGGCGGTACTATTGTCATAGAACTTACGGGAAGCAAAGAAGAACATCAAAACTACACAACTTGTTATGAGGAAGTCGTAAATTTTTTCACCAAACAAATCCGTAAGTATCAACGGAATACCCTCTTTATTCTTGTGGAAAACACACATAATCCCGGCTTTACACACAATTTAATCAGCTCACTACAAGAGGAAATGTTCTTTATTGAAATAAAAGAAGGAACGGGTAATCGGCAAACAGCATCAAAATATCTGCAAAAATTATTAACTGATGGCAAGATTTCCTATAACACCGAGCAGATAGAATACGTTTTAGGTGATAAGACTGTATTTCGCCCCTCCGATATTTATCAGATGTATGACCGGCTCTATCGAAATAACTTACGTAACAACGCATACACAGCATATAAAGAAGTCAGCCGGGTTACACTTGCCGTCAAAAAGCATGCTGAAAAAGACGCATACAGCCGCCTGCAATCCATGATTGGCCTGCAGGAAGTCAAAAAAATTATCGAAAATATACTGGACACCTTCCGCGCGCAAAAAATACGTTCTACTATGGGATTAAACCAGTTCCGCCCCAATATGCACATGGTCTTTACCGGCAATCCGGGGAGTGCTAAAACCACGGTAGCCAGATTACTGTCAGAAATTCTTAACAGTGAAGGTATCCTATCATCCGGTGAATTTGTGGAATGTGGCCGTGCCGATTTGGTTGGCAAATATGTAGGCTGGACAGCCCCAACGATAAAGAAAAAATTCCGACACGCCGAAGGCGGGATTTTGTTTATTGACGAAGCCTATTCGCTTGTTGATGACTGTGATGGCTCTTACGGAGACGAAGCCATCAATACCATCGTGCAGGAAATGGAAAATAACCGCGATGATACCATTGTTATATTCGCCGGCTATCCCGATAAAATGGAAAGATTTCTCGAAAAGAATGAAGGTCTGCGCAGCCGTATCGCCTTCCATATTGATTTTCCCGATTACACCCCTCAGGAACTATTGGATATCCTCCACTTGATGGCCAGGGAAAGCGAAATGACGCTCTCCGCAGACATAAATGACAAATGCCGGGAAATTTTTGAACAAGCCAGCAAAATAGACAATATCGGCAATGGCCGCTTTGTACGGAACCTGCTGGAACAAGCCCAGATGAAACAGGCGAGCAGAATTATGCAGGAATACAACGGTAAAGAAATTGATCGGCATATACTGCTGGAATTGAAAGCAGAAGATTTTGAGGTAAATGCAGTAAAGCAGTACCGCCCCCAAAGCCAGCGCATGGGCTTTATGCCCACTGATTCAATGTAATGTATGATATTCTCAAAAAAGCGAGGTAAGAACATGATTGACATGAAACTATGGGAAGAACGTATGACCGATGACATCATAGATGCAAACAGACAAAAAATTTTAGCCAATAAATTTGCTGATGAAGCAGCCCAAAAACTTAACATTGCACCCATAAAAGTTTTCATAGAAAGCCGCCCTTACATAACCATGGAACGCAAGGGCGATAATTGTCTGATACCTTGGAAAAAAGACCAAGATCTTAAAGAAAAGTATCTATGCTCTTTATGGTGGAATATGTTCGATGGCTGGACTGCATATCTCAATTATGATGGCTCGGTTAGCTATCAGGAATCCCATACCGTTTTTGAAACAGGTGCCACTACTAGTATCGATGCCTATCTATCCTATAACCATGAGGATAACACCTTCAAACTTTCAGATATTCCCGATTATGAAACCGGCGAACATTTACCATTCCGCTCGCCGGAGGAATATGATAAATGGCAAGAGGAAAATGACTAACAGAAAAGCACAGGCTCCAAGGGCCTGTGCTTTTCTCAACAATATCCATATTAGGCTAACTGGCTGCTCAGAGCCACCTCCTGTCAGATTTTGACAGGTATGCTCTTCAATACTAAATAACTAGCATCTATATCTAGTATTTTTTCCCCAATAATTCTTCTATTTCATATACACGTCCATCAATAAATTCGTTTTCATCCCCTGTAAAAATATTGAACGTTCCTTCATGTTTTACATATACCCCGTCCTTCATTTTACTTTCTCCACGCATCTTCTTTATCAACATTAAACTTTCTCCATTATTGTCATTTATTGAGGCAATCCCTTTTTGCCATGGAGTAATTTTTACTTGATCGTTCTCGATCTCTACGTTCGTACCGTCAAGGCATCCATCTTTTTTGTTGATACCAACAATACCATATCCTACACGATACTCTACTGTGTCATCTTTCGTATCAAAACCAATCTTTTTCATTTGAAGTGCAACCACAATATAATACCCTGCTTTATTTTTGGGATAAACATAACTCAGTATTAGATTATTGTCGAAAATATTTCTATCTGGATTATCATATGACGGCAAATATCTATACTGATTGTAATTCCCTCTACTATTACCATCTTCAGTTCCAGAAAGCCACTCCTCACTTCTGACATTCTCCTTCACCCTATCAAAAATCTCATTAACCTTATTTTTAATCAGTTTATTGATAGCGTCTCTCCCGTAAAATAAAGCTCTTATATACTCAGGATGCTCATTAAGCAAGTTTTCTATTTCCATTTCCATTTTCCTCTCATCATCCAACTGATTTGTAAATTTTTTTATATTGCTTAGTAATTGTAAAATAAATTCCCGAACTGGTATAGCTCGTTGTGTATTTGGATGCTTCAAACATTCCGTCAACCAACTCACAATGTGATTCTTAAAAGATATCCTTTTTATATCTTCTTTCCCTATTTTAGTTTCATCGCCCTTTAGGCTATCCGAACTGGGAGGATTTCCATATTTGGTTAAATATATCAGATAAGACTTCTTCTTATCGTACCGCTTTAACCCTTTCATATAATCCGCCAGTTGTCCTTTCAAGTCCTTGGCATTTATCTTCGCTTCAATCCCAATGATATTACTTTTTGTCACAATGACAATATCAATGCGACGACCAGTTTCAGTTGATCGTTCTACGTCTACAACAGTCCCTTCTGATAGTTCTTTAGGGACAATATAACAGCCTATCTCCTTTAGTACGAACTCATTGAATATCTCTAAATATAAACTCTTCTGGCCGTGGCTTCCATTAGACGACAGCAACTCACTGATACACCGACAAATATATACTTCCCGTTCACCGATACCCAAAACTGAAAAAAAATTAAAATTTCTTCCTGTAGTAGAATCAATCGTATCATGCTTATACATAATATGCCCAATTTCCAATAATGCCTTTTCTAAAATGACATCTTCATTTGCTATATGAGACATAGAAAATCCCCTCTCTCAACTATGCTTTGCGACAATCTCCTTTACCACTTCTCTCATGATATACCACAGGCTTTGCAGACTAAGATTCTTCCCCCAAAAAGTGAATTGCCCGCTACTTTTTAAACTAAAGATTTTTCTTCTACATTCGACCTCATATCACAAAAACCTTCTTCCCTATCTACAACTTTATCCTTCAAGCAAACCAATATAATCTATCATGTTTAATCTCCGGAAACTTTTGTAATATATCTTCCATCCTATATCCGGGATTTTGGAGCAACCATTGTTTAACGGTTTTAATCAGCGTAGTTACGTTTTCTGCTGACCATAATTTACCTGCATCAACATCCAATTCCACAACAGCATCGTATTTGGTCAAAATGTTATTTTTCCGTCCATGCCCCAGCAATAATTTCCCCTTAAAATTTGTCATGCAATTAAACATAATATTAGGATATTGCATTATCACTGGACTATCATGTACCTTTTTGGGTTTTACCCCCATGTAATTCGGGTAAAGCCATTCATTATCGCCTGTATGAATAAATACATCTTTCAAGCAACAGCCAATTTCATTTAATAAAAAGACTTCTGTAAGACCTTGCCAATTCCATTGGCTGATTCTCTTTGGCTGCAACGGCGTATTATCTACGGGAAACCAAGTGGTCAAATAGCCGTCCAGTGAATCATTCCGTGGAGTATTCTTCCAAACACTCCACGGAGTAGTAGCTCTTTTCCCCGTACAGCTATTCTGATAAAAAATTAAGTCGTACGGCTCTCCCTTTAGCAATATCACAGTTCTAAGCGGAAAATCAGGAATTTTCGCATTTCCGTCAATCCGTACATATTCGCCACTATCGATAAAGTTCATGATTTCAACCTCCTTATCATGTATATCTTCAATATACCATTAACAATGTACAAAAAATTGCACAATTAAAAGAAGGCTGTGGTAATCGTCAAAAAGTCGCTGAATATCTTCTAAAAATCTTAAATTATGGTAATATTTATTGTATTATTATAGTTTTAATATATTATGGTGTTTAAGCTCCTTCGATAAAAATTCATATGCTCTTTCATATCCGCCTCTTGATGCATGATTAAATCCATATAATAACAAGTCATTTTTCAACTCTACATTCCGGTCATATTTGACGCCCTTCTTATAAGATGTTTTGCCAACAGTGTACCTTGAAGCAACATGGTAATCAGCCACTTGTTCTCCAAACGATTTATCTATCTTAGGTAATGCATTGTATGTTTTTTTACTAAATGCACATATAATATTTACGTTTTTTTCATTACAAAACTCAAGCACAGCTTGATTATAGTAGTTACGATTTTTTCCTATATACTCTTCAGCCTTATTTCCATTTCCTGTACCACATGATTCCTCAACATAATTAGCAAAATATACCTTACTATAAAAATCACGAATTTCTTTAATATCTTTACTATATCCAAAGGAAGCAGCTATATTATAAAAAAACTCCTTCCACCTATCCGTAACATTACCTTCTAACAAATATTCTAATATTCTGTTAGTAATATGCTTATTTACATCACCTTGCTTTGTGTTTTCATCATAATGTGATTCGCCAAGAATCAAAATCCTCGGCAAAGTCGGATTATTAGGACACCAAGCTATTTCTGATATATACATATCAATACTCCTGAGTACATATACTTTCTAACATTTTTCATCGACAAAACAGCTCCAGCTATCGGCATACTGTAGCAACAATGTCAATTTTTCCTCACGAGTTGCCACGCTCCTGTTATCTTCCACATACTGCCCATCATGATAGGCAATGGCCTGCACTTCTTCCTCTGTGAGCGGGAAACGTGGCGTAATGAGATAGAGGCTTCTAATCGGCACGCTAAGATAGGTCAGTTCATTATTAAAACGATAAGGCGGATTAGCTGCATAGCCATAAGCTTTTTGCTTCGGTGTCGGTTCATTTTTGATGTACTGCGGATTCCCCGGCATCCCTGCTTTGCCCAAATCATGCAGGAGTGCCACGATAACGCAGCTCTCGTCACTTATTTCCGGAGCCAGCGTGCTTTTTAGTTTCAACATGGTTTCAGCGACATTTACACTATGCTCTAAAAGCCCCTGTTCATGGCACAGATGAAACCTCGTCGAAGCTGGCGCTGTCAAATATTCTGTTTCATTTTCGATATACGACATCAGCTCCTGAAACTCCTCCTTCCTGTCCATAACTTTATCCTTCAATTTCTGATAGCGCTTCATCAAGACCATAAGAATGCCCCCATTCAATTTAACAGTCAATAAAATCCGTGGCAATCAGCATGACTTCCACCGTACCAGCATTATCCGGAGTTCCCATATAGCCCCAAATAATATTCGCTGCATCTGTCATTTCAGCCTTTAATTTCATAATTGCGGTATTTATATCATACATGCTCATATCATCGGCACCGATAATATACAAGATTGCCCCCTGCGCCCCTTTGACACTGCGCTTAAGTAACGGACTATTGCAGGCTTTTTCCAGAGCTTCCGCTACATCGCCTTTTTCGCTCGCGCCTACCGAAAATACCGCATCACTGGACTGACTTTGTCTAAGTATTGTGCTTATATCGGCAAAGTCAATGTTTACATCACCAGTAGTCATGATAATTTTGGTTATCAACGTTACCGCTCGCTCTAATACCGAATCCGTCAGCTTAAAGGCATTGCTAATTGTCAATTGCTTTGCCTCCGGCAATGTCATCAGTTTATCATTCTGTATGACAATCAAAGCATCAACTTCTTTTTTCAATTCATTCAATGAAGCCACAGCCGTACGATTACGCTTGCATCCTTCAAAGGAAAAAGGCATGGTAACAATAGCCACAGATAAAACACCGTGTTCCCTGGCCAGTTTAGCTACTACAGGTGCAATCCCGGAACCTGCTCCACCGCCTAAGCCCGCCGTAATGAACAGCATATTGATATTCTGCATCATCTCACGCAATATATTTTCATCCTGTAAGGCTGCCATTTCGCCTTTCTTCATATCACCGCCTGTGCCGTAACCGTTGGTAATGTTATGTCCTACCTGAATGACCGATATTTTCCACCTGCTCAAACCATTTAACGCACGCGAATCCGTATTGATGGCGACCATTTCAATGCCGTCAAACAGTTCATTTGCCGCCAGACTTTTCAATACACTGGTTCCTCCACCACCTGCCCCCACTATTTTTATATTGACAATCGCTTTGTTATAGGCATTTTCTATGTTCTCATTTTTTACGGTCATATGCCCCTCCATCTTAACAATCATTCTTTTCTATACTGCTGATACAAGCATAGCAAAATACACGTACAAAAAAATGCACATTGTCCATGATATGCTTATTGCAGAATTTTAACGGACAAAATTTTTTTCCTATTGCAGAGAAAAAACGCGGGTATTGCAGAAAAATAACATCCACAGGTACAGTATGCTTGATTTTATTGCTGTCACGCACCTTTTCCCCAGCAAATCAACAAGTTATCCACAGTTTTATCCATATACCTCCATCATTAATGGTTATTTTTCTGCAATCGCCGTCAAAAATCTGCAATCACACCGTTATTATTCCGCAATAGCTCCGTTAAAAATCTGCAACTGCGTTATTTTCCTGCAAATAAACGCCCTATTTTCGCCGCGCGGCGTGGTCTGCCAGCAGCCGCCTATATATTGACTTAACTTTTATTAAATCCAATAAGGCAAATAAACGCCCCCTAAGAATAAATCACACGCGCAAGGATTATGGCTTTTTTATCCTTTTACCGCGCTTAATTGCAGATATTTAACGTGCTTGCTTACGCCGCCAAATTTTGATAATGTGTTTAACACGAGGTGAAAACATGACCACGCCCCAACAGTTAGAACTGCCCTTTTTCTCGTCCATACAATACGCTGCGGCCTATCCGCTCAGAGCTACTTCCAAGCTGGAGAACAATGTCTACTCCGCAGTCCGCTATACCATTCAGCAGATGGTCTACTCCGGCGCAGAGTTTGAGGTGGACAAGAACATCCATATTCCCATTGATGTCCGCAGTGAAGCCAGACTGCGCAATATTGACGATTGGTTCACGCTCTACCGCAATATCGAGCGAGCGATGAACAAGGTTTCCAAGAACGCGTACAAGGAGCGTATTATCCTGGATAATGCGGAAGATAAGGAAAAATACATTGAAGCCGCCATTGTCACCACCACGCATTACAATGCGGAAAGCGGCGTTATCACCGTGACCGTCAATGCCGATTTCGTCAAATACTATGTCGCTATGCTGCTTTCCCGCCCGGAAATTCAGGTGCCGCGGGAATTTGATGCCTTTGCCCGTTCCAGCTACACCTATCCGTTTTCCCGCTGGCTTTTCGGTCAGATTGCCATATTGCAGAAAAATAACGAGAACCCGCCCTACAAAATCTCAATCTCCCTTGAAGATTTGATGGCCTTTGTACCGCCATCCTCTGCATCTATCCGACCATCTTCCTACAGCCGGGATATTATATCCTCCGTCATTGAAGATATGAATGAAAACGAGTTCTGTCCTGTGACGATTATCAATCCGCACAATATCGTGTCGCGCCGCACAGGACGCCGCATTGCTGAATTTACCTTTGAAGTGGAAATGCGCCCGTTGGGTGCCAATAAATATCCCCTGCTTACGGCTATATCAGGCAGCGGCCTGCTTAACGAAAGCAGTGTGCCGTCCCGCGATTATCTGCACAAGCGCCTGCAGAAGTTGGGCTTTGCCGAATCCTCATGGAGCAAACTGGACAACCAGCCTGCCGTTTGCTGGAAAGTCATTCTCTACACGCTGGTCAAAGTCAAGGAACACGCCCATGATGCCACGCCGTTTAATCCAGGCGCCTACATTCAGGGCATGTTGAAACGCCGCTCGGAACAGGCATTATTGAAGGATAAAAATATAAAGAGCCTTGCGCTGGATGTCCTGCGCAAAGCTCCTGAATACGTTGATGAAGTTATTATTGCGGCAGCCGGTGTACGCACCGCCGCTGACCAGTTTCTCGCTATGGCCATTCAAAACCGTCCACTGCCCAAACAAACTACAGAAAATAATCTGTTTTTAAGGGAATACAAAACCAAGCACCCTGAATAAACAATAAAAGCTACCGCTCTTTCGTTATGCCATTGCTGCCAATGGTTTAATATTATATACAGAGTTCATTCTTGCATTGCGAATATCAATATCCGTCTGCATATCCAAAAAATAACGTTCGGAAACGCCAAAATAATGACCTAACCTTATAGATGTATCAGCAGTAATTTTGCGGCGGTCATGTAATATATCCTGTATTCGACTAACAGGAACGCAAATGCTCTTTGCGAGTCCATAGGCGGTAATACCGTATGGCTGCATAAATTCTTCATATAAAATCTCGCTGATTTTTGGTGTTTCAATCATAGGTAATCCCTCCCTTTTTAATGGTAGTCAACAATTTCCACATCTATAAAATCCGATGGGGAAACAACGCAAAAACATATACGGTATTTATCGTTAATCCTTATGCTATACTGACCTTTTCTGTTGCCTTGTAATTGCTCTAAATGATTAGATGGTGGCACTCTTAAGTCATTTAGTGAACTGGCATTGTCAATCATAATCAGTTTTCGTAATGCAAGCCGCTGGATATCTTGCGGTAATTTCCGTGAAAAGTTTTGGTTATAAATCTTTTCGGTTTCTTTGTCAGCGAAGTTCTTAATCATACTTTTATTATACCTGCACCGCAGGTATAGGTCAATAGAGAAATATATTCAACCGACAAAAAGGAAAAGCCCTGCGAACAAACTTCGCAGGGCTTTTCGGGAATGAATATATAATGGAATGTGTATGTAGACTACTACTGGACTTATCTTAGGCGAAAAGACCAACAGCGTAGCCAGCAATGCCAAGGGCGAAGAGGCCCAGGATGATAACCAGCGGGTTAACGCCTTTCTTTAAGAGGTACATGCAGGCAAAGGTCATCAGCAGAGGAACAATGCCAGGCATCAGACTGTCGAGGAGGCTCTGAACCGTGGTAACAACCTGCTCACCCTGGCTGTTCGTATAAGAGGACAGTACCAGAGGCATGTTGACCGTGGTCCATTTTGCTACGAGAGCGCCCATAACGAGAAGACCGAGTACGGAGGAACCTTCCGTGAGGTAACGCATGCGGTTGCCGCCTACTTCGTTTACGAGTTCCGTACCTTTATCATAGCCGTACATTACGCCGTACCAGTTCGTGAGCAGGCGAATGACGTTGAACGCGATGAAGAAAATCAGCGGGCCAACCAAGCTGCCCGTCAGAGCAACACCAGCACCGAGAGCGGCGAGTACCGGACGGAGCGTGCCCCAGAAAATCGGGTCACCGACACCAGCCAGAGGACCAATCAGACCTACTTTAACGCCGGACAGGGTGTCCTCACCGATATCAGCACCATTGGCCTTCTTTTCTTCCATTGCGGCAATGATACCCATAATCGGGGTTGCCAGGAACGGCTGCGTGTTGAAGAATTCGAGGTGACGTTTCAAGGAACGCTTGTATTCTTCCGGGTCATCTTTATAGAGTTTCTTGAGTGCCGGAATCAGGGACACGCAGAAACCGATAGCCTGCATACGCTCGAAGTTGAAGGAGCCGAGCAGGAAGTTGGAACGGATAAAAATCGATACGAGATCGCCTTTAGTGAGCTGTTTTTCCATGAGTCGAACCTCCCCTTACATCAAATCAGAATCGTCAATCGCATCCAGCGGGTCACTGGAACCGCCAGCAGCTGCGCCGTTCAGTTCGCGCTGCAGACCACGGATGTGGAAGAAAGCAGCGATAAGACCGATAGCACCGAAACCGATGAGGTTAACGTTGGTGAATACAGCGATGAGGAAGCCGAGGAAGAAGTACGGCATGAGGGATTTGGCGTTCATCATGTTGATAACCATTGCATAACCAACAACGACGATGAAACCACCGGAAACCTGCAGACCGCGGGTGATAACTTCCGGAATGGAAGCCAGCATGGAGTTAACCGTGTCCGTACCGGCAACAGCAGCAACGATAGCAGCCGGAACAGCTACGCGGATGCCCTGCAGCAGCAGACCGCCGATATGGCACATTTCAATACCGAAAGCATTGCCTTCCAGAGCAAATTTATCAGCTAAATGCTGGAAGAATACGGTGATGGTACGAACGAAGATGGTGAGAACCTGACCAGCAGCGGCAAGAGGTACGGCCAGTGCGATACCGGCGCCGATGGACTGATGGCCAACGATTACGAGGATTGCGGAAACTACGGAAGCCAGAGCCGCATCCGGTGCCATTGCTGCACCGACGTTCATCCAGCCCAAAGCCAACATTTCCAGCGTGCCGCCAAGGATAATCCCCGTCGTCATATCACCTAAAACAAGACCAACCAACGTGCAGGCAACCAGCGGACGATGGAACTGTGCTTCGTCGAGCACACTTCCCATACCGGCGATAGCGGCCACCACGATGAGCAGAATAAATTGTACACTCGTCATAATGAATTAATCCCCCTTCGAGATTCTTGCTATAATTCCCTGATATTACTGATTACGATAATTAAGCCAAGCCTTTAGCTTTCAGCGCCGACATCAAATCGCCTTTCGGTTCGCTGGCGAGCTTGCGGATTTCGACTTCGATGCCCATTTCCTGCAGTTCGAGCAGAGCCTTGACATCATCCGGATTTACGGCAACAGCGCTGGAAATCAGCGTATCGCCATCTTTGTAAGTCATGCCGCCCAGATTAACGGACTTGAACGGAATGCCGCCCTTGACTGCACGAACCACATCAGCGGGTTTCGTGAACAGGAACAGCGTCTTGAATGCATCATACTTCGGGTTCTTGTAAGCTTCGCAAGCCTTTTCCACAGGCACAACGTAAGCTTTGATTCCCGGAGGAGCAACCTGCAGCAGGAGCTTCTTTCTCATTTCGTCCTGAGCAACTTCGTCGCTGCAGCACATGATACGGTTACAGCCCGTTACCTTCGTCCAGACAGTTGCGACCTGACCATGAATCAGACGGTCGTCAATACGGCAAAATGCGATTTCCATAATTCATTCCCCTTTCGGAATTTCTCCTGCACGATTTTCCCCAATCGGTGCAAGATAGTTAAGCTTTGTTTTTTTCTGACAATAAGAATTATAATAGCAAACTCGGTCAAAGTCAGCTGAACTATGTCACAACTTTATAAATAATTGCATGACATTTGTCATAGATAGCGTTTACTTCAATAAAAAATAAATAAAAATATTGCTATCATACGTTTTTCTTATATAATGAAGACAGAATAATAAAGAAGGAGTGGTTGCTGTGCGCCTGTTAAAAGCCATGCAGGAAGGAGAGCGCTTTTCCTCCACAGAGGAAAATATCGTCGAATATATCTTAGCTCATCCCGCTCAGATTTCCGAAATGACGACCCGTGAACTGGCGGAAAAAACCTATACCAGTCCCGCCGCCATCTTCCGTCTGTGTCAAAAGCTGGGGTTGAAAGGCTACAATGAATTCAAGATAAAATTCACCAGTGAGGTAAACCGGACGCTGCCCTGTGGTGCCCATATCATGCACCGGCCCATCACGGACAAGGACTCCACCTCCGATATCATCCGCATGTTGGCACAGCTCGAAATCGAGGCCATTGAGGAAACGAAGAATGAAATGGACGCCGCCCAAATGGAACGGATAGCAAGCATCCTGGATAAAGCGGCCATCATCGACATCTATGCTTATGACCAAAATTATTCACTCGCACAGATGGCCGTATATAACTTCCTGCAGGTGAAAAAGACCGCTGTGGCCCATAACTCCCTAAACAGTCAGCTTTGTGCCGCACTGGTCACAGATTCCAGTCATGCCGCCATTATCATCAGCCGCTCCGGTATCAATCAGCGACTGATTCGCACGGCGAAAATCCTGAAGAAACGCAAGGTCAAAACGATTCTGCTCTCCGTAAACCGTGAAACAGAACTTGCCGGACTCTGCGATGAATTTCTCTATGTCGCCAATACGCTGGAGTATTTGGATATGGGCGGCAATATCTTCAGTGTCGGCGCCCGCTATTACTTTGATGTGATGGTCAGTATGCTCCTCTCCCGCCATTTCCAGGATGTAGAAAGCTTCTATACAGAATTTGAAGATTACCTTGGCCACCCCGAAGACAAAAATCGTTTATGGTAACCATAATAAAAGAATACAAAACCGGAACGTTGTTTCACGCGTTTCGGTTTTTTTATTCTTTTGTTGAAACACATAACCGCAATCGTCTGAATCTATTGAAACGACATACAAGTGATGATATAGTGAACTTGTCTTAAGGCAAACGCATTGATTCAGACGTTTTACAAAGGAGTTATCAAAATGAACAAACAAGAGATGTTCGATAAGTTCATCGAGTTCATGGGGCGCTTCGCGGAAATCCGCGCCGTAGCTGCCCTGCGCGATGGCTTTATCATGACTACCCCCTTTACCATCTGCGGCTCAGTCTTCCTGCTGTTGGCAAATTTGCCGATTCCGGGTTATGCCGAATTCATGGCCGGAATGTTCGGCCCCAACTGGACTGACCCATTAAATGCTGTTTCCGGTGCTACGTTCAGTGTGTTGGCCCTGATTGCCGTTCTGGCTATCACTTACAAATATGTGGAAGGCGAAGGCTGCGATGCGATTATGGCTTCGATTCTGGCTCTTTCCACGTTCCTGATTCTCCTGCCCCCCACGGTGGCAGCCGAAGGCGGTGCTGTTGTGGACAACATCATCCCTAAGGCCTGGGCAGGCAGCAACGGTGTTATCACCGCGATTCTCGTAAGTTTCGTCGTATCCTGGGTGTTCTGCTACTGTGAGAAGAATCACATCGGCATCAAGATGCCGCCCTCCGTTCCCGGCGGTGTAGCCAAGGCTTTTGAAGCCCTGACTCCGGGCATGGTTCTCTTTACGCTCGGTGCTGCCATCTATGGCCTCTGCCATTTCGTGGGCGCTACGACTTTCCCGGAACTCATCTTTGCTATGGTACAGACGCCGCTGCAGGGTCTTTCCGATACGCTGATTGGCGGTTCCATTATCGCTGCTCTCCAGAGCATCCTGTTCTGGGCTGGTATTCACGGCCCCAACGTGGTTGGCGGTGTGGTAAACCCCATTCTGATTGCCAACTCTCTTGACAACCAGGCTATGCTCAATGCCGGCATGAGCCTTGTGGGCAATCCCGATGCCAAAATCATCACCATTCAGGTTACCGATGTATTCATCAAATCCGGCGGCTGCGGCATCACCATGGGCCTCCTGATTGCCAGCTGGCTCTCCGCTAAGTCCTCTCAGATGAAATCCATCACGAAACTGGCTACGGTGCCGGGACTTTTCAACATCAACGAACCGGTTATCTTCGGTCTGCCGATTGTATTCAACCCGTTCCTGCTCGTGCCATTCGTACTCGTTCCGCTGCTTGCGATTGTCATCACCTATGCATCCATCGCCATCGGCTTTATGAGCCCGTTCAGCGCTGTACAGATTCCTTGGACGACGCCGCCCATCATTGCAGGCCTGCTCTTAAACGGCTGGCAGGGTGCAGTCGTACAGATTATCGTCATCGCCATGAGTACCGCTGTGTACTTCCCCTTCGTCCGCGCGCAGGACAAGGCTATGCTGGCTGAAGAAATGGGTGAAGACAATAACGACAGCAATCAGGCAGATGGCGAACCCGCCCTGCACAACTAAATGACATGATTTATAACCTAAAACAACTTATATCGTTTGAAAGGATGATTGATTATGAAAAAGATTACGTTACTCTGTGCCGCAGGTATGAGCACCAGCATGCTGGTAAAAGCCATGCAGAAAGCTGCCGCTGAAGAAAACTTCGAATGTGAAATCGCCGCTTATCCGACGTCTGAAGCAAAAGAAAAAGCTGCCGGCTCTGATGTGGTCCTCCTTGGCCCCCAGGTTCGTTTCCAGAAAGCCAAGATTCAGGAACTTCTGCCCGGTATTCCCGTGGATGCCATTGACATGCGCATGTATGGCCGCATGGACGGTGCAGGTGTGCTGAAATTCGCCAAAGAAAAAATGCAGGCCTGATCACGAGTCGAAAGGTGGACTATATCCATGGAAGAATTAGAACTGATTGCCTTTAAAATAATTTCCAGTGTAGGCACAGCCCGCAGCTGTTATATTGAAGCCATTCAAGCGGCCAAAACCGGTGACTATGAACAGTCCGAAAAGCTGATTGTCGAAGGTGATGAAAACTTTGCTCTTGGCCATGATGCCCATGCCGGTCTGCTGACCAAAGAAGCTAATGAGGGTCAGGGCAGCGCAGTATCCCTGCTCATTCTGCACGCAGAAGATCAGCTCATGAGCGCCGAGGCATTCAAGACCATCGCCCAAGAATTTATCGACACGTACAAACGCATTGATGCACTGGAAGCAAAAGTAAACTAGGAGGTTTTTCATTATGGGTTTTCCAAAAGGTTTCTTATGGGGTGGAGCAGTTGCTGCCCATCAGTTAGAAGGCGGCTGGCAGGAAGGCGGCAAAGGGGTCAGCGTTGCTGACGTCATGACCGCAGGCCGCCACGGCGTTCCACGCGAAATCACAGATGGCGTACTGCCGGGCAAAAACTACCCCAATCACGAAGCCATTGATTTTTATCATCATTATAAAGAAGATTTGGCCATGCTGTCGGAAATGGGCTTTAAGTGCTTCCGCACGAGCATTGCCTGGACGAGAATTTTCCCCAACGGAGATGAATTGGAGCCCAATGAAGAAGGCCTGAAGTTCTATGATGACCTCTTTGATGAAATGCTCAAACACGGCATTGAGCCGGTCGTTACGCTGTCCCACTTCGAAATGCCCTACCATCTGGTAACGGAATACGGCGGCTGGCGCAGCCGCAAGCTGGTGGACTTCTTCGTCCGCTTCGCCGTAACCTGCTTCCAGCGTTACAAAGACAAGGTTAAATTCTGGATGACCTTCAACGAAATCAACAATCAGCGCGAGGTCAATGTGCCCTTTACCGCCTTCACCAACAGCGGCATCCTCTATGGCGAAAACGAGGACAAATACGCTACCCTGTTCCAGGTCGCACACCATGAATTCCTCGCTTCAGCCAAAGCCGTTATCGAAGGCCACAAGATTAATCCGGACTTCAAGATTGGCTGCATGCTGGCCATGAGCCCGGTATATCCGGAAACCTGCCGTCCCGACGACCAGATTGCCTCCCTCAAAGAGATGGAAAAGAGCTTCTTCTTCGGCGATGTTCAGGCCCGCGGCCATTATCCTTCCTACATCCTGAAACTCTGGGAAAACAAGGGCTATCATATCGAGATGGGCGAATCCGATTTGGATATTCTCGAACAGGGCAAGGTCGATTATTTCGCCTTCAGCTACTACATGAGCCATGTAACCACCTCCGTGGAAGAACGCAAGGAAAACCTGCAGGGCGGCTTTGCCGTAGGCGTCAAGAACCCCTACATCCAGGAATCCGACTGGGGCTGGCCCATTGACCCGAAGGGACTGCGCTATATGCTCAATGTCCTGCAGGAGCGCTATGAACTGCCGATGATGATTGTGGAAAACGGCATCGGCCTTCATGAAACGGTACCTGAGTCCGGTGAAATTCAGGACGATGCCCGTATCGACTACTTCCGCGCCCACATCAAGGAGATGAAAAAAGCCATTGATGAAGATGGCGTAGACCTCTGGGGTTACTGCCCTTGGGGACCTGACCTCGTCTCTGCCGGAACCGGCGAAATGGAAAAACGCTATGGCTTCCTCTATGTGGACAAGGACAACGAAGGCAACGGCACACTGAAACGCGCCCGCAAAAAATCCTTCTACTGGTATAAGAAAGTCATTGCCACCAACGGCGAAGATATCGCCTAAGACAGAATAAAAAATCCCGTGAACGACCAGCTGCCGTTCACGGGATTTTTGCATATTAACAATTATTGATATTTCATGGCCTCAGCCTTGGCCAGTTCATCACAGCGTTCATTCTGGGCAACACCTACATGGCCTTTAACCCAATGGAATCGCACCTGATGGGCACTAAAGGCCGCATCGAGCTGCTGCCACAAATCCTGATTCTTTACCGGAGTTCCCGCCGCCGTCACCCAGCCTTTGCGCTTCCACCCAGCCATCCAGTTCTTCGTAAAGGCATTCTTGAGGTACTGGCTGTCGGTGTACAGGTCGATTACCGAACCTTTACGAGCAAAAGATAACGCCTGCAGGGCTGCAGTCAGTTCCATGCGGTTGTTTGTCGTAGAAGGTTCCCCACCATGCAGTTCGGTGAGTTTGCCGTTCACCTGGTCAGCAATCACCGCTGCCCAGCCGCCCGGGCCATCGGGATTGCGCAGGCAGGAACCATCCGTGTAAATGATGTAATCTGCCGCATCGTCCATATTTACTGCCGGCTGTTCCGCAGACGGCGCAGACGCCCTGCCGCCGCCATAGGGAGGAACATAATCCAGATTCAGCCATTTTGTCGCCTCATTCGGGTCGGTGAACCCCTTAAACCGCGCTCCCGGAAAGCCCTCAACCTGGGCCTTGCACTCTGCCCAGCTCGTAAATAATCCCGTCTTGCGCCCATTGCGCACCGCATAAACTTTTTTTCCTGCCATTACTTCTCCTTATCTTTCCCGCCAAGTCCAAATGCGTTCATGGATTTTGGCACGCTGCAACGCCTCATCCATCGCCTCATAAGCCAACAGGCTCACATCCGCCTGCGTGGAATATTCGTCATGGAACTGGCGTGTTGCTCCTTTGCTGAACACCTCATCTTTTGCCTTGTCATACCCCATAATCTCCACCGCCGCATAGCTATGGGTAATATGCCTGCCCCAGCGGTACCAGCTCATGGTCTCATACTGCTCATAGCCTGTCAACACCGGCAGAACGACCAAATCAGCTTGCAGCTTTTCGGCTACAGGACGCATGAGCTCTTTAAGTTTCCGTTTGCCCACAGCCTCCTGTTCAGCTTCCTCAAAAGCCGCCAGACACTCCTTTTCGGGAATATAGAAAACGGCATTTAAGGTGCTGTTCAACGGAACATGCAGGCTGCGGTCAATGCGTTTCTCCAAATTATCCTGCACATTTTGTGCGGGATTCATCCGACTCTGCACCAGCAACGGAAACTGCGCGATCCGTAAAGGTATGCGTTCAGCGGCAAAAACCTGCACAGACAATATACAAAAAAACAGGACGAAAAGCAATGTTATTTTCCGCATAGCTGCACCACCTCACCGCTATTAATGAATGGACTTCTTCTTAAACCGGCCGCCGACAATATCATGGACAGCATTGATGGTAACGAAGGCGTTCTCGTCCTTGTCGAGCACGATTTCCTTGAGTTTATCGACTTCCAGGCGCGTGACCACGCAGTAGAGCACTTCCTTGCTCTCCCCCGTGTAGCCGCCGGCACCATGCAGCAGTGTAACGCCGCGCCCCAGCCGGTCATTGAGGGCCGAGGTTATCTCATCATGTTCATTCGTGACAATCATCACCGCATAGGATTCATCCAATCCCTTGATGACCACATCAATCATCTTGGAAATGACAAAATAGGCCACGAGTGAGTACATCGCCTTGTCCCATCCATATAACAGCCCTGCGCTGGACAGAATAAAGAGGTTGATAAACATAACTACTTCGCCGACCGAGAACACGGATTTCTTGTCCATGATGATGGCCACAATCTCCGTACCATCCAGACTGCCGCCCGCACGGATAATCAACCCTACGCCCAGACCGTCAATAATGCCGCCAAAGATGGCCGCCAAAAACGGGTCATCCGTAACCTTTTGCAATGGCTCAAAAATCTCTGACCAAACAGCCAGAAAGCAAATGGCCACCAAAGTCGCAATGGCAAAGTTCTTGCCAATCTGCTTATACCCCATAAACAGGAAAGGAATGTTTAAGACCACCAAAAATACACCCAGGCTAACCCCTGTGATAGTTTCCATCATAATGGACACACCCACAATGCCGCCATCAATGACGTTGTTCGGAATCAAAAACTCCTCCAAGCCAAAGGCCGCAATAATGGCACCCACAAAAATCATGGCATACTTTTTCACATAAAAGGATGCCTTACGATGCTGACCGATTTTCTGCTT
>CADBYQ010000013.1 GCA_902798865.1 Pseudoselenomonas ruminantium
CTTCGGGACGGCAAAAGCGGACGCAGTGAATGAGGAATGGAACATAAAAGTTAACTTTCTACGGAAGGTTTATGGCTTTTTATAAGTTTTCAGTAACGGTATTTGTATGTTACTCGCTGGCGGTATTATTGTTATTCTGACTTTTGCGCTGATTATCAAGAAGATTGAAGCGCGGCTGGTACTCTTTTTGGCAGGTGTTATCATGTGTTTGATTGGTGGCCTGCCGGGAGATATCATGAAAGCCTTTATGAAGGCCATGACGAACAATTCTTTAGTGCCAACCATTTGTACGGTAATGGGTTTTTCCTATGTGATGAAACTCACCGAATGCGACCAGCATCTGGTGCAGTCGATTTCCGGGATTCTCAAAAAAGGGCGTATGGTTTTGGTGCCTTTGTCCTTTTTCCTGACTTGGTGGATTAGTCTGGCCATTCCGTCTGCTGCCGGCTGTTCGGCTGCGGTGGGCAGTATTTTGATTCCGACCTTGATTGCCGCTGGTGTGCATCCGGCGATGGCAGCAGCTACGGTGCTGGCCGGGACATGGGGCAGTGCCATCAGCCCGGGCAATGCCCATAATCCGTTTGTAGCCGATTTGGCCGGTACGGATATGATGACGGTCATCATCAATGAAACGCCGGCTTCGGTTATTGCTTCTTTTGCCTGCATCGCGGTGATGACGGTCTATGCGGTACTGATGAAGGAAGGTGCCAGCGAAGAGCGCCGTGAGGCATACCTGGCTACATTGGAAAAAGAACAGCATCATGATTTGCATGACTTTAAGGTAAATCCGCTGCGGGCACTTGTTCCTTTGGTACCGTTGGTTCTCTTGATTTTGGGGTCCAAGCAGGTAGCCGTTCTGCCGGAAATGAGCGTGGCATTGTCCATGATTATTGGTGTGGTTCTGGGGCTTTTAGTTACCTGGTCCAACGCGCAGGAAGTCTGCAAGAATTTCTTTGATGGTATGGGCAGTGCCTATGCCAATGTTATCGGCTTGATTGTCTGCGCAAGTGTCTTCACTACCGGTATGGCAGCTGTGGGTCTTACGGGGGCGCTGACGGAAGTGATGAAAGGCTCGCAGTCGGCAGCAGCGGCGGCTGGTACCTTTGGTCCCTTCTTGATTGCCGTGATTTCCGGTTCCGGTGATGCAGCGGCCTTTGCCTTTAATGGTGCGGTGACGCCCTTTGCAGAAAGCTTTGGCATGAGCATCATGGATTTGGGTTCGCTCGCGCAGATTGCCGGTGCTATGGGGCGTTCCATGTCGCCTGTGGCTGGTGCTGCGATTATCTGTGCCGGTCTTGCCAAGGTCAACCCCATGGAAGTCTCCAAGCGCAATGCTCTGCCCTGCCTGGCGGCTGCGTTGGTGCTGATGCTGTTCCTGTAATTTTAGCTTGATGGAAGAAGGTATACCCATGATTAATGAACAGCGTGTGTTGGATGAATTTTTGGAACTGGTGCAGATTCGCTGCTCCACCCATGATGAGCGGGAAGTCGCTGACTTGCTCACGAAGCGTCTGACGGATTTAGGCGGCACGGTTAAGGAAGATGATGCCGGCAAAAAAATCGGCGGCAATACTGGGAATCTTGTAGCGGATTTTCCTGGTACGGTTGAGGCGCCCACGGTGATGCTGACTGCCCATATGGATTGTGTGGAGCCCTGCGGCGGTGTTAAGCCGGTGGTAAAGGATGGTGTTATCCGTTCGGACGGCACGACGATTTTGGGCGGCGACGACAAGGCCGGCGTGACAGCCATTCTTGAAACCCTGCGCCAGCTCAAGGAAAAACAGATTCCGCATGGCCCGATTCAGGTTGTGTTTACAGTGGCCGAGGAAAATGGGGTACATGGTTCGCAGAATCTCGACCAGAGTCTGTTGCATGCGGATTTTGGCTATACGCTGGATACGCATAACCATCCGGGCAATATGACCTTTATGGCACCAGGTAAGAACCAAATCAAGATTCATATTGAGGGCAAGGCCAGCCATGCGGGGGTGAATCCCGAAGCCGGCATCAATGCCATCTGTGCCGCAGGGCGTTTGATTGCCGATGTCCCGCAGGGACGCATTGACGAGGAAACCACCTGCAATCTGGGGAAAATTGTCGGCGGTTCCGCTACCAATGTAGTAGCCGAAACCTGTGATGTGTTCTACGAAAGCCGCAGCCGTGACAAGACGAAGCTGGACAGGATTACACAGGAGATCTGCGACCACTTTGTGAACGGCGCAGACAAGACCGGCTGTAAGATTACGGCCGAAGTCAGCCCCGACTATGGCCCATATCTGCTCGATAAAGATGCGCCAGCCATTCAGACGGCCATTAAGGCTGCCGAGAACCTGGGCCTGCCGGTAAATCTGGAAGAATCCGGCGGCGGTTCGGATGCGAACCATTTCAACACCTATGGCGTGCCGACGGTGGTGCTCTCCGTAGGCATGGAAAACGCCCATACCAAGGACGAATATATTGAAGAAAAAGATTTATACGATGCCGCAAGATGGGCATTGGAAATCGTCAAGGTTGTTGCCAAAAATTAAAGAAACATAAAAAAAGGCCACGGAGCGGGATTAACTCCGTGGCCTTTTAGGGAAGGGATGATAAAAAATTTGAGAAATGGGAAGCAAGAAGGGTGGGATATTCCTTCTTGTTTAGGGAATCAATAAGAGCATTCACCTTGGGGGATTAACCAAGTATCTCTTATCGACAACCTTATAATAACAAAGTTTTATGAAAATAATATGTAACTGAGGTTACAAAAGGAAAAAAATGATATTTTTTTGCTGATTTTTTTTTCAGGTATCTTTAATCTGGATATGATACAATAAAAAAACAGGAAAACCTGACCATAACGAGGTGATGAAATTGTTTTTTAGTCGATTACATAAAAAGATAGCCGCTATTGTGACGGCAGGGATATTGGGGGCAGGCGTATATCTGCCGTTGCCGAGAGCCGAGGCCGTGGATGCCTGGGGGGCCGCGGCGCAGGCCCTGGGCGTATTTGCTGCCTATAAATCCAGTCTGGCCAGTATCTTGGCTTTGGGTAACAACGTCAGTGCGCAGGTGCAAAGCCGTGCACAGGATATTGAAAAAAATGGCCTCGACCCTAATGCCCATGATGTGCAGGTGGTCAATGAAGTGATGGAACAATTGGTCAGCAAGGGTCATTATGTATTGAAAGTAAATTCGTTGCCCTTCGTCTGGGCGGTGAATGACAGCAAGGATTTTAATGCCTCCTGTTATCCGACCAATTATATCAGCATCAACCGGGCCCTGGTGCGCGGAATGAATCTGGAGCCGGATGAACTGGCGGCAGTGTTTGCTCATGAAATGACCCATGGGGTGGAACAGCACAGCGCCAAGAATTATGCCAAAGCGGTGGCCCAGTATATGGGGATGAGCATGATCAATATGGATACCGGCTCCATGGACTGGAATAAACTCAATGGGCTGGCGGGCTATTCCATCGCCAAGAATGTCACCCTGCCGACGGAAAATGAAGCGGATGAGGGTGGTTTCTACATTATGACCAGTGCGGGATTCAATCCCGGGGGCGGGGCCGCCGCTATGGCCCGTATGGCGTATTATCTCACCTATGAAACGCAGAACTTTTTGGAATATCAGGACCCTGACCCCAAAAAGCAGGAGCGGGAAAGCTACAGCGACCATCCGGAAACAAGACAGCGTGAAGACCGGCTGGCCCAAATGATGTCCGCTTACGGCTGCGGCCACGTGACCGTGCAGGATAGAAAGGATATCTTCATCGATGGCGAAAAACTCCTGACGGTGGAGGCGACCACAGAGGATTACAACAATACCATGGAAAATGCCTATCTTGTGGCCGGGGCTTTGGCGAAAGCCTTCCACGATTATGACAGCATTGCCGGTTGGAACTTTCATCCGGACAAGGATGGGAATATAACCTGTCTGCGCGCTGACCGGGTAAATGCAGCCCTGCAAAAATTCATCGTCATGCGCAAAGCCGGTGACAGGCTGCAGGCGCTCGTTGCCAAAGCCTATGCGGGCGAAGCGGCCAGTGGAGCGCGGCAAAAGATGCGGGCGGCAGAAAGTAAACGGGCACAAAATCTGGCGGTTCAGCGGGAAGCGGTGCTGAATGCCGATGGCAAGGCCGTCAAGAAGATGCGGGAAAACGCCGATACCTATAGCGACTTTGGCTGGGGCGAAAAGGCCAGCCAGCAGATGCAGCGCGTCTTCGCCAGCCGCAATATGGATAATCTCGCAGAAAGCCAGTCCATCAGTGCCCGGGCAAAGGCGGTAAATGGTGACTTTGTGGGCGCACTCAGTGAAGCGGATAAGGCTGTGGCTGCGGACAGCAAAAACATCTACACCTATCTCAACCGGGCAGATATCTACCATATGCAGGGCGAATTGGACAAGGCGCTGGCGGATTTGGCCAAAGCCAAGGGAATCGACAAGAATAATGCTATTTCCTATTATCTGGCAGCGGTCATTGAGGATGAGCGGGGAAATGTTGAAGCAGCAAAAGCTGATTTTACTGAACTTTACCGCTTGCAGCCCAAGGCTGTAAATCAGATTCCGGATGCGTATTTGCAGGACATTGCGCCCAAGGCCTATGAGGCGCGTCAAAAGCAAAAAGCCGAAGCACGGAAGAAATACGCAGAGCAGTGGAAGAAGGAACAGCGGGAAAAATAAAGATAAAAGCGATTGCAGATGCAGACAGGCATCGTAAGCAATCGCTTTTTTGTTTCATGTGGTGGATTTTTTTCTCTTGTAAATTATGTATATATTAGAAGGTACAATATCATACATTTTTAGGGAGGGGAAAATATGCAGACGTATGCGTATATCCGTGTATCATCTTTGGACCAAAATGAAGCCCGGCAATTGGAAGCCATTCAGGAACTGGCGATACCACAGAGGAATATCTATATGGACAAGCAGTCGGGGAAGGACTTTCACCGGGAAAGTTACCAAAAACTGCTCAAAAAAATGCAGCGAGGGGATTTGCTGTATGTGTTGAGCATTGACCGCCTGGGACGCAATTACAAGGAAATTCAGAATCAGTGGCGCTATCTCACCGAACATATCGGTGTGGATATTTGCATTATCGATATGCCGCTGCTCGACACCAGACAGTATAAGGACCTGCTCGGAACCTTTATCGCCGATTTGGTCCTGCAGATTCTGTCCTTTGTCGCCGAATCCGAGCGGGAAAACATCAAAAAACGCCAGTCGCAGGGGATTAGTGCGGCCAAAGCCAAGGGCATCCGTTTCGGCCGTCCCGAAGCCTATGTCCCTAAAAATCTCGTCAGCCTCGTCAAACGTTGGCGTAATCGCCAGATACCATTAAAGGTGCTGCTAAAAGCCTGCTCCATCAGCCGGTCGACTTTCTTCCGGCGGATTCAGGAGATGGGGCTTTAACAGCAAAAAATGAGCCTGACCGCCAAATGGTGGTCAGGCTCAAAATTTTATTGGTCGTTTGTGGAGGTTAGAGGTTTTCAAAGAGTTTTATTTCATTTTTGTAAATGAATTCCTCTTTTTCCGGCAACCGTCCGTGTACTAAATATTCAAAGGCTTTGTTGACGGCGCTGAATCCCTGCCGATAGGGATGCTGGTAGATGGTGGCCTTGATGATGCCAAACTGCATCATTTCCACGGTAGTGGGAACGGTGTCGAAGGCGATAATCAAAGGGCGTTTTTCTTCCGGCAGCTGCATGACGGCACGGCAGGTGCCGTAGACGCCGGCGGCCAAAATGCTGATGGCATTGATTTCCGGATGGGCGGTTAAGAGCTCCTTGGTTTTTTCGTAAGCATAGATGTCATCATCATTGTTTTCCAGCATGGTGGCCAGCTGAAAATCCGGCAATCGCTGCATGCGGGATTTGAAGCCTTCCAGACGGAGGCGATGACCACGCAGTTTCAAGCTGCCGAGGATAATGGCCAGATTGGCTGTTTTGCCCACGAGCGCTTCCATCAGCGCACAGGATGTTATGCCGCCGTTGTAGTAGTCACTGCCTACATAGCAATGGCGTTTTGTACCTTCAATATCGTTGTTGACGGTTACCACGAAGACGCCTTTGTCAATCATGCAATTGATTTGGTTGGCAATAGCTGGGTCATCAATGGGGTTGATGATGAGCGCCTGTACATGGTCTTCGATTTTTTGCAGGGTTGCTAACTGTTTGGCCGGGTCATAACCTTTCATCGTATGGTATTTTATTTGGACACCATAGATTTGATATTGGGCAGCGGCTTCTTCCATGCCCTTTAGCACGTCATCAAAGAAAGGGTTGTTCTCCGAGGGGATTACGATGCTGATGACCGGTCTTTTTTTACGGGCTGACAGGGCCTTGCCGGCAGGGTTGGGGGTATAGCCTAATTCCTTGGCGATTTGACGGATTTTGTCAGCGGTTTCTGAGTTTACCCGGCCGCGGCCATTTAATGCGCGGTCTACTGTGCCTCGGGAAACGCCGCATATTTCCGCAATACTTTTCATCGTAACCATGCCTGTACCTCCAGTTAGCTCTTTTATCTATTATTTTAACAAGTAACGTGAATTCAGTCCAGTTCCTTGTAAGTGAAATAATCAAAGTCAGCGGGAAGCGCTGTGCCGGTAATATCAATGGCGTTTATGCCGACGAAAGCACCGGTGAAGAAGCCGCCGCCGCGCACATAGTCATCGGAAAGTTTCCAGCTGGCCAGTTCGATGGGCAGGGTGTGGAAGTGTTCGCCATCAAAGGAATAAGCGTATTGATAGGTTCTGCCGCGTACGGCCACCTTGAAGTGGACGGTTTTGACTTCGTCGGGAATGGGGATTTCTGCGCCGGCAAGCGGCATGGAGAAGGTGCCATTGTCGGCTGTGACCAAGTCGATGATACGGCCTTTTTCTTCGTTCCAGGTCACATGGATGCTGGACCAGTTTTCCGTATTGTAGTAGCAGGTAAGACCGGCCATCTGCTGGAAGGAATTTGGGGAAAATTCCACGCTGGTCCCGGCATCGAAGTTGAAGGACTGCCAGCGGCGGGCGACATGGGCCTGGGTGAATTTGGACTGCAGGGATTCGCGCCCGTACAGGCGCAGGAAACCGGGGCGGGCGGTGAGACTGCCCAAATGCTCGCTGAAGGGGATACGCAGCGTTTGGAAGTTGATGTTTAAGGTTTCCTTATCGAAGTCATCGCGTTCTTCGTAAGTCGGTGCCCATTCCTGTTGGGGAAGGTCAGGTGCTTCGACTTCTAAGGAACCCTGCTGGCCGCCGACTACTACCGGCCAGCCGTCCTGCCATTCGATTTTTTGGATGGCGGTTTCCCGGCCCAGCGGACAGAAGGCGTGCTGCTCGCGTTCGCGGCTGGGGAAGCCGGCGGGAGCAGGCAGGGGCCTGCCGGTCAGGTGGGCTAAGTACCACTGGCCGTTTTGGGTTTCGACTAGTGATGCATGACCGCATTTTTGCAGGGGATTATGAACTTCCTTCCAAGCGGACAGCAGAGGATAGTCCGGCTGGATTTCATAGGGACCGTGGATATTCTGGCTGCGGGCGATGGTCTCAGAATGCTGATACGTCGTGCCGCCTTCAGCCGTCATGAGGTAATACATATCGTTGATATAGTAAAGGTGGGGACCTTCGGTATAGGCAATATCGGTGCCTTTATAGATGATTTCCGGCTTGCCGATGAGTTTTTCTTCGGCTGTGGAATATTCCTGCAGGGCAATGCCGTAGAAATTATGATGGTAGACGCGCTGATCCCAGTACATATTGACCAGATATTTTTTGCCGCTGGGGTCATGGAACAGGGAGGCATCAAAGCCGGCGCCGTTCAGGAGTACCGGTTTTGACCAGGGGCCTTTTATGTCTTCGGCGGTGGTCAGGTAGTTATGGCAATCCTTCCACATGCCGTCTACGACCTTTACATCGGTGTAAATGAGCCAGAACTTGCCATCGGCGTAGGAAAGGTCAGGTGCCCAGATGCCGCCGGAATCCGGATTGCCTTTCATATCCAGAAATTCCGTGGTGGAAAGGGGATGGGCAACGAGGTGCCAATGTACTAAATCTTTGGAATGATGAATCTGCACACCGGGGAACCACTCGAAGGTGGAGGTGGCAATATAGTAGTCATCGCCTGCCCGGACAATGCTGGGGTCGGGGTTAAAGCCTTTTAATACGGGATTTTGAATGTTCATCTTGAAGTCTCCAATCTAAACACGTTTTTACAAGGTGCTGGCAGCCAGCTGACCGTCATCTGTGGAATGCTTTTCCTGCTGGTGACGCTGTTCCAGTTCGGTAATGATCTGATGATAGCGTTTATCGTCAAGACCATAGAAGCAGATATCAACAAAGGCCAGAACGAGGAAGATAATGGGGATGATGGTGCTGGTCAGCAAAATACCTTCCAGAGCTTCCGGTGTCTGTACCTGATTGGCCACATAGCCGAAGTGAGCCAGCATAAAGCCGGGGACAATGCCGCCGAGTGCCAGGCCAAATTTGAAGAAGAAGCCGATGATGGCATAAATCATACCGCTCAGGCGTTTGCCGGTTTTGTATTCGCCATATTCGATGGTTTCGGGAATCAGCGCCCACATAAAGCCGCCGGCGACGATAATGCCGCAGGAGCCGATGAAGCGGGCAACCATGATAGCCGTGATGTTTTCGGCAGGTACAACATAGGTAACGGCACAGCCAATAATACCAAGCGCTAGGGAAATGCGCAAGAGGTTAATCTTGCCGACTAATTTATTGAACGTGGGGACGAGGGGAAGGAGGAAAAACGCGGGCAGGGTACCGATAAGGCCGAACCACTGAATGAGGTCAGGACGGTTGCAATTGTAGGTGATGAAGTAGGTGCCGATGGAGTTCATTACGGCCATCATGCCAAAGAGGATGATGAAGAACAAGCTCAGGACAACCAGGGGACGGTTTACCTTGAACTGTTTGAAGACATCGACGAAGCGGAGTTTTTCCTCATTGGAGGGGTCAATCTGAATGCGCTCTTTGGTCTGGGAGAAGCAGTAGAGCAGCAAGAGGGCGCCGACAACGCTGTAAAGGCCCATGGTTACCTGCCAGCCAAAGCGGGATTCCTCACCGGTATAGCTGCCGGAAATCATGGTGACGAGAACGGGGATGCCAAAGGAAACGATAAGACCGCCTAAGTTGGCGCAGAGCATGCGGATGGAGGTCATGCTGACAACTTCCTTGTTGTCACGGGTCATAGCGGCAGTCAGTGCACCATAGGGGATATTGATGGTGGTGTATACCAAAGAGAGCCCGATGTAAGTTGCATAAGCATAGATGATGCTGGCTCCTTCAGAAAGTGCTGGGGTGCTGAAGCAGAGAATGCCCAGCACAGCAAAGGGGAAGGCACCGTAGAGAAGGTAGGGGCGGAACTTGCCGTACTTGAAGGTATGCTTATCCACAAACGTACCCACAATAGGATCTACGATGGCATCCATGACTCGCACGATGAGGAACATAGTGGCCACCACTTCCGCCGGCAGGCCGAAGACATTGGTATAGAAGAACAGGAGATAGGTGCAGACCGTAGTATAGATGAGGTTGCATGTAGATGAGGTTGCAGGCCAAGTCGCCCATGGCGTAACCTGTTTTTTCCCGCATTGACAGCTTGTAATTTTTCAAGGCTTCCATTTAGAGTTCTCCTTTCAAAAATGCAATAAATACATTCAACGTTTACAAAGAGAGGTTTTTGCCCTTTAAGCCAATCCAGGCTCCGGATTTTTCCAAACCGCTTTCTTCATGCGCGATAAGCCATTTGTTTACGGCAAACAGCAGGCGCTTCTCGCCCTGTGCTTTGCTGGTATCTTCGGTAAGTTCCTCATTGGTGTGCCGCGGCAGAACTACGCCGCAGCGGAATTCTTTGCCGTCAACGCCGCAGGGAGCAAAATGCAGGGTTGTGGCATAGAGCTCCACAGCCGTTCCGGCAGGTACCAAAAAGCATTCGACGTTTTCCGTATCATAGGTATAATCGTTTAGGTCAATATCCTGCTGGAGACCAACCATCAGGATAAGGTCGGTAGCGGCGATGTCGATTTCTGAGCTGCGGTGATATTCCAACGCATTGAGCTTGTTGTTCCAGCCGCTGCAATGACCAAATTCCACCGGCATCTGGCCGTAAACGATGTTTTCCATGGTCTGGTAAAGGGGCAGCTGTTCAAATTCAGCTACCGATGGTTCGTAAACTACTTCGCCCTGTGCCGTTACGGGATGGGCGTTGATGGCGTTTACGAAATCCTGCGTATCGACAGCCAAAACGCGACCATAGATGTTAAATTCTGCATCCATTACGGTTTTCAAGATGAATACACTCCCTTCTATAAGGATGCTAAATCTTTGTAGCATTCTTTGAGCTGGTTATAGAGTTTGTTGTACAGCTGATGTACCTTGCCATAGTATTCATGTGCCTCCGGTTTGGGCTGGCAGACGGAAGCTGTACCGACAAATCTCCGGCAGGCAGTGGGCACATCTTCGTAGATACCGGCGGCAACACCGGCTAAAATGGCCGCACCCAAAACCGCTCCGCCGCCTTCGCCGCCTACTTTTACCGGGCAGCCGTACATATTGGCCAACATCTGCCGCCACAGGGGACTTTTGCTGCCGCCGCCGCAGGCCATCATATCCTTGACTTTGATGTTCATTTCCTGCAAAATGTTCCAACAGTCGAGCAGGGAGAAGCTTACGCCTTCCATGACGGCCCGCAGCATATCGGCACGCTTGTGCATAGCGGAAAGACCGAAGAATACGCCGCGGCAGTCCGGGTTGAGGTGTGGTGTGCGCTCACCCATCAGATAGGGGAGATAAATCAGGCGGCGGCTGCCGCGGGGAACGCCGGCAATCGCCTGATTGATGGCATCAAAATCCATGTTTTCGGCCAGGTTTTCCCGGAACCATTTGAGGGAAAGGCCTGCTGCCTGCGTGACGCCCATGACATGCCAGCAGCCCGGCACCGCGCAGCAGAAGGTGTGTACCCGGCCCTGCGGGTCGATAACGGGGTTATTGGTGTGGGCAAAAACAACACCGCTCGTGCCGATGGTGGTAAAGGCCTTCCCGTCTTCCACAACGCCGGTACCTCTCCGGCACCGCCGGCAACTACGCAGTCTGTGGAAAGCCCCGTCCGCTGGGCAAATTCCGTAGAGATATGTCCCGTAACTTCGGGAGATTCAAAGACCTTGGGCAGAAGACTTTCGTCAATGGCGAGTTTTTTCAGGATTTCCTTTGACCAGCAGCGGTTGGGCACATCTAAAAGCTGCATGCCGCTGGCATCGGAAACTTCCGTGGCATATTCGCCGGTCATCACAAAGCGTACATAATCCTTGGGGAGCAGGATATGACGGCAGTTGGCGTAATTTTTGGGTTCGTGGTTGCGTACCCAGAGAATCTTGGAGGCGGTAAAGCCGGTCAGTGCAGGGTTCGCTGTGATTTCGATAAGCCGTTTCGCACCGACTTTGGCGGTGATTTCCTCACATTCAGCGGCGGTCCGCTGGTCACACCAGATAATCGCCGGCCGGATGACTTCGTTGGCTTCATTGAGCATCACCAGACCATGCATTTGTCCGGAAAGGCCGATACCTTTGATGTCTTCGGCATTTACCCGGCTCTTGGCGATGACTTCACGGATGGTACTGGCGGCAGCTTCCTCCCAGTCCTGGGGATTCTGTTCGGCCCAGCCGTTTTGGGGCTGATACAAGGGGTAGTCAGCAGAAGCTTCGGCAACCGGACGGCACTCCTCATCGTAGAGCACGGTCTTGGTAGCCGAGGTTCCGACGTCTACACCAATCAAGTAGTTCATTTCAAGTTCCTCCTAAAATGGTTCTATGATTGCTATTGGCGTGCTTGTGCACGCAAAATCACTGTAATCAATATAGCACAGGATGAAACAAGAATCAATACTTTTTGTGCGACAATTTTTTATTTTATGTGACCTCAGAAAAAAACACTAATAATATTAAAGCACGAAAACATTTTTATTGACTAATAAAAAGCGAAATAAAACGATTGACAACTAAATCCTCTGGTGATATGCTTGATACATGGTTGGCGTGCACAAGCACGCAAGACCGTATTACATTCCATCCAAATCATTATGTGTCAAAAAAGGAGCGCTTAAACATGAGTAAGCTGACGAACATCCCTTCGGTCAAATGTGGTATTATTTCCGTAAGCCGTGACTGCTTTATTATTTCCCTGTCGGAAAATCGCCGTAAAGCAATTGTCGAGGCTTATGGCCAAAAATATGGTGAACTTTATGAAGTGCAGAAAACGGTAGAAAATGAAAAGGATATGTTAGAGGCTGTGGCAGAAGCCAAGGAAGCGGGTTGCAATGCGCTGGTGGTATTCCTCGGCAACTTTGGCCCGGAAACGCCGGAAACGTTGATTGCCAAGGTTTTTGATGGCCCGGTTATGTATGTGGCAGCTGCAGAAGAAACGGGCAAGAATCTCATCAATGGCCGTGGCGATGCTTACTGTGGTATGCTCAACTGCTCCTATAATTTGGGGCTGCGTCATCTGAAAGCCTTTATCCCGGAATATCCGGTAGGGACGGCTGAAGAACTGGCCAAAATGATTGCTGAATTCCAGCCGGTAGCGCGTACGCTCTTAGGCCTGAAAGACCTCAAAATCATCACCTTTGGCCCGCGTCCGCAGGATTTCTTTGCCTGCAATGCGCCAATTCAGCCGCTCTATGACCTTGGTGTGGAAATCGAGGAGAATTCGGAACTGGATTTGTTGGTGGCTTACCGCGCACATCAGGATGACCCGCGTATCAAGGAAGTGGCGGATGATATGGCCAAAGAACTTGGTCGCGAGGGCAATCCCTATCCGGAAATGCTGCCCCGCATGGCGCAGTTTGAACTGACGCTGTTGGATTGGGCAGAGGAGCACAAAGGTGCCCGCAAATATGTGGCTTTTGCCGACAAGTGCTGGCCGGCATTCCCGAAGGAATTCGGTTTTGAACCCTGCTATGTCAACAGCCGTCTGGTCAGCCGTGGCATTCCGGTATCCTGTGAAGTGGATATCTATGGTGCGCTCAGCGAATACATTGGCCTCTGTGTCAGCGGCGATGCCGTTACGCTCCTCGATATCAATAACTCCGTACCGAGAGACATGTTTGAGGATTCCATTAAACCGTTTGGCATGTACAAGCTGGAAGATACCTTCATGGGCTTCCATTGTGGCAATACGCCGCTCTGCAAGCTGCGTAAAGGCGGCGTGAAATACCAGCTCATTCAGAACCGTCTGCTCGAAAATGGCGGCACGCCGGACTTCACGCGCGGCACGCTCGAAGGCGACATTGCCGATGGCGACATCACGTTCTTCCGCCTGCAGAGCACTTCGGACGGCCAGCTTAGAGCCTATATTGCGCAGGGCGAAATCCTGCCGGCAGCTACAAATTCCTTCGGCGGCATTGGCATCTTCGCTATTCCGGAAATGGGCCGCTTCTATCGTCATGTGCTCATTGAAAAGCGTTTCCCACATCATGGTGCAGTAGCTTTCGGCCATTATGGCAAGGCTATTTATGATGTGCTCAATTACCTTGGTGTTGCGGATATTTCCTATAATCAGCCTGCGGGCAATCTTTATCCTACGGAAAATCCCTTCCATAAATAATATATACTAACAACGTTTAATCTCCTTGGCGGTTGGACTGTGGCTTGGCAGCAGCAGTTCAGCCGTTTTTTTTCTGTACTTGCCTGAATTGACTTATGTACCTGTCTTTGTTAATATTGTAAGGTAGGTTTAATAATAGGATTGGAGTGATTTTGTTTGCTAGGATTTCTCAAAAGATTCTTAGGCGACAATAACGATAAAGAGATTGCCCGTTATCGCGAGGTTGTCGAAAAAATCAACGCCCTGGAACCACAGATGGCGAATCTGACGGATGACAAGCTGACGGGGTATACGGGTAAGTTCAAGGAGCGCCTGGCTAATGGCGAGACTTTGGACGATTTACTGCCGGAGGCCTTTGCCGTAGTGCGTGAAGCCTCCCGCCGTACGCTGGGCATGCGTCATTTTGATGTGCAGATGATTGGCGGCATGTGCCTGCATGAAGGCCGCATCGCAGAAATGCGTACGGGTGAAGGTAAGACGTTGGTCGCAACGCTGCCGGTATACCTCAATGCGCTGACGGGCAAGGGCGTGCATGTGATTACGGTCAACGACTATCTGGCCCGCCGCGACAGCGAGGAAATGGGTAAGCTCTACCGCTTCTTAGGGCTGACGGTTGGCCTCGTGGTGCACGATATGGACTTCCCGGAACGCAAGTATGCCTATAGCTGTGATGTAACCTTCGGTACGAATAATGAGTTCGGTTTTGACTATCTGCGCGACAACATGGTCATCTATCCCGACCAGATGGTACAGCGGGAACTCAATTACGCCATCGTCGATGAAGTGGACTCCATTCTCATCGATGAAGCGCGTACGCCGCTCATCATTTCCGGCCCGGGCGCGAAGTCCACGGATATGTATGCGACGATGGCCCGTGCGGTGGCTACGCTCAAAGAGGGCGTGGATTACAAGGTCGATGAAAAGCAGAAGACCGTAGCACCGGAAGACAGCGTTGTGCCCAAGATTGAAAAGATGCTGGGCATCACCAATCTCTATGCACCGGAAAATATCGAACTGTCCCATTGCTTCACGGCAGCTCTGCGCGCTAAGGCCCTCATGAAGCGTGACCGCGATTATGTGGTGCGCAATGATGAAGTCATCATCGTCGATGAATTCACGGGCCGTTTGATGGAAGGCCGCCGTTATTCCGATGGCCTGCATCAGGCTATCGAGGCCAAAGAGGGCGTGAAGATTCAGCGTGAATCCCAGACGCTCGCGACGATTACCTTCCAGAACTACTTCCGTATGTACAACAAGCTCTCCGGTATGACCGGTACGGCCAAGACTGAGGAAGACGAGTTCCTGAAGATTTACAATCTGCCGGTAATCGTGGTACCGACCAACCGTCCGGTACAGCGTATTGACCATCCGGACCTTATCTACAAGAATAAGGCGGCCAAATATCGCGCTGTGGGCAAGTTCGTCAAGGAACTGCATGAGAAAGGACAGCCGGTGCTTATCGGTACGACGTCCATTACCCAGTCGGAAGAACTCAGCAATGTGCTCAAGAAAAACGGCATTCCGCATAGCGTGCTGAACGCCAAGTTCCATGAAAAGGAAGCCGAAATCATCGCCGATGCCGGTCAGCGCGGTGCGGTGACCATTGCCACCAACATGGCTGGCCGTGGTACGGATATCAAGCTCGGCGAAGGCGTGCCGGAGCTCGGTGGTCTGTACATCGTAGGTACGGAGCGTCATGAATCCCGCCGTATCGACAATCAGCTGCGCGGCCGTTCCGGTCGTCAGGGCGACCCGGGAGCATCGCGTTTCTTCCTGTCCCTCGAAGACGATTTGCTGCGTCTGTTTGCCTCCGATAGAATTGCCGGCATGATGGATAAGCTGGGCATGGAAGAAGACGAGCCGATTGAACATAAGCTCATCACCAACTCCATCGAACATGCACAGAAGAAGGTCGAAGCCCGCAACTTCGATATTCGTAAACATGTGCTTGAATACGATGATGTTATGAATCAGCAGCGTGAAGTCATGTACGGCGAGCGCCGCAAGATTCTGCTCGGCGAAAACCTGCGCGAAAACATCATGGGCATGGTCAACCACATCATCAAGGACGAGATGAACCAGTATGCCAACGAACAGCTCTATCCGGAAGAATGGCAGCTTGACGGTCTTATCGAGGATGCCGAAAAGATTTATGCTCCCGCAGGTGCCTTGAAGAAGGAAGAACTGGTTGAACTTTCCCGCGATGAATTGAAGGAGCGCTTGGAACAGACGGCAGCTGACGGTTATCATCAGCGTGAACTCCTGTTCGGTGAAGAAAACATGCGTGAGCTCGAAAAAGTTGTTATGCTCCGCGTAGTCGACAGCAAGTGGATGGAACATCTGGACCACATGGATATGCTGCGTGACGGCATCAACCTGCGGGCTTATGGCCAGCGCAATCCGCTCGTGGAGTACAAGATTGAAGCGCTCGATATGTTCGAGGAGATGGAATCGGCCATCATGGACCAGATTGCTTCCTTGATGTATCATGTGAGCATTGTAACGCCGCAGCAGCAGGAAGCTGAAGCAGCAGGTGAGCCGGTGGAAGCCAGCGTAACCCAGAAGCAGAAGATGGAAGAAACCATTAAGGCACAGCGTTCCCAGCTGTCTGACCACCTGAGCAGCGCTCAGGCCAGCCACGGTGATGAAGTCAGCACGGCAACGGCACACAAGGCACAGGCTGCGGAAAAAGTCGGCCGTAATGACCCCTGTCCCTGTGGCAGCGGCAAGAAGTACAAGAACTGCTGTGGGCGGCGTTGATGAGTTAGTAGTCTATAGATAATGTAAGGTATAATGGATTAAATATCCATGATGATGGAACGGAAAAGCCGCGGGAGCCCGGTGGACTCCACGGACGGGACGTTTCACAGGCTACGAATGAGGTGTGAAAGGAAAACATGTTAGAAGATTTGAAACCCCGCTTAGGCGAACTCAAGGAAAAACTCGACCATATGGGCGAGTCTTTGGAAATTCCTCGCAAGGAAGAAAAAATCGCCGAGCTCGAATATAAGATGGGCGAACCCACGTTTTGGGATGATGCGGAAGCTGCCCAGAAAATCAATCAGGAACTGGCAGACTTAAAATCCAGCGTGGATAAGTATAAGTCCCTGGTATCCAAGCACGAAGATGCGGAAACCCTGCTGGAAATGGGCCTCGAAGAAGATGACCCCAGCATGGAAGACGATGTAAAGTCCGAACTCGATGAAGTGGCCGAGGGCCTTGAAGCCCTGCAGCTCGAAGTGCTGCTCTCCGGCCCTTATGATGGCAACAATGCCATTCTGACCCTGCATGCTGGTGCAGGCGGAACGGAAGCCCAGGACTGGACGCAGATGCTGCTGCGCATGTACGGCCGCTGGGCGGAACGCCACGGCTTCACCGTGGAAACAGCCGACCTGCTGCCTGGTGATGAGGCGGGCGTAAAATCCGCGACGCTCTTTATCAAGGGCCATAACGCCTATGGCTTCTTGAAATCGGAGAAGGGTGTACACCGTCTCGTGCGTATTTCACCGTTTGATGCCAATGCCCGCCGTCACACTTCTTTCTCGGCCTGCGATATCATGCCGGAAATTGACGATGCAGTGGAAGTGGATATCAATATGGCCGATGTGCGCGTGGATACCTACCGTGCATCCGGTGCCGGCGGTCAGCACATCAACAAGACTTCCTCGGCTGTGCGTATGACCCATGAGCCGACGGGCATCGTGGTACAGTGCCAGAACGAACGTTCCCAGCTGCAGAACCGCGAGCAGTGCCTCAAAATGCTCCGCGCCAAGCTCTTTGAACTCGAAATGGAAAAGAAGGAAGCAGAGCTGGCCAAGCTCGAAGGCGACCAGCAGAACATCGAATGGGGCAGCCAGATTCGGTCCTACGTGTTCCAGCCCTATACGATGGTCAAAGACCACCGCACGAGCCAGGAAACCGGCAATGTGCAGGCGGTTATGGACGGGGATATCGACCCCTTTATCCGCGCATTTTTGGCGGCAAAGGCCAATCACGAAATTTAAGCATTTCGATGAGAATGTGAAAAAGCCTTCCCAAAGGGGAAGGCTTCTATTTTGAGGGGGAGGGCTGATTTTGCGAAAAGGCTTGACTATTCTAGGTGCTTTATTCATAATAATAATCGTGTTTAGCGAGACGCTGCTTCCCTGGCTGGCCAGAGAAACCTTGCAGACCCGCATGAATGAGCGGCTTTCGACCACGGATGCCCAGGTGGCAGTGGACAGCAGTCCGGGATTTTTGTTCATGCTGGGGCAGGTACAGCAGATGCATGCTGTGGCGCATCAGGCCAAGGTGGGGAATGTCTATTTCCGGGAGATCAGCCTTTCCGGAGAAAATATGCGCTTAAATGTCGGCGATTTGCTGCAGGCAGGTAAAGTTGCCTTAAAGTCTGCAGATAAACTGGTCTTAAAAGGCGTAGTCGATGAGGAAAATCTCCAGGAAGCCCTGACCCGCAAGCTGGACAAGGTGGAAAATGTTCAGGTCAGCATCACGCCGGAGCGCGTATCGGTCACGGCCAATACCAAACTTTTGGGGCGCATTGTGGATATTGAATTAGAAGGCAATATCATTGAAGACAGTGGTTCGCTCTATTTTCAGATGACGCATCTGGCCTTTAAGAACAGCCGGATTGGTACGGCTAAGCTCGGGGAGCTGTTTGGCAATATTCAGCTGGCACCGCCGGGCAGGCTGCCGATGGGGATGCAGATCAGCGATGTGCAGCAGACCGATGGTGCTGTGGTGATTACCGCTACGCGAGATAATGTGGAATAAGGTGGAAAGAGGATAATGAAGGATTTTAAGTATAACCGGGGATTGGTTCTGGTTATCATAGTCGGTTTAATCGCGGCGATTATGGTAAGTTTTGCCCGGCATGATGTGGAGGAAGCGAATCGTCAGATTGATTTGGCAACCAATTATGAGGACTTGCTGGAACTAGCTGACCGGGAAGGTCTGCCTGCAGATGAAGTACTGGCTAAGGCCAAAGAGGCAGGCATTACGTCGTTGGCGGTTTATGATACCACCTTCAAGAAGCTCAATGCCAATGGCAAGGCTACGGCCATCGCCGGCAGTGAGATTCTGGCCAATTATCATAGCGGTGCGTTATCCGACCCTATGTGGCGCCAATTGGTTGCCGATGGTAAAATTCAGGGCAACGAAATCTACATCGTGGGCCATGACGCCCGTACCTGGAAAGAACTGAAAGAAGATGTGCCCCGCCGTTTAGGCAAGGAGCGCGTGGAGCTTTTGCAGGTGGGCAATGAAGAAGTGATGGCGGTCAAGGCCCATTTCGAGTCCTTCGTGAAGATGGATATCGGCATGCCCACGGATGAAATGGAAGCCGTGAATAAGGCTGGTTTTCATGTAATCGCTCGTCCGAGTAACTTCAATCAGTGCACGGATGAGGATGTAAAAGCCATGTTCAAGCGCATGGATGGCATAGATGTTTCCGAAGTGGTCTTCTCCGGTTCGCAGGTTTTAGGGGCGAATAAGTCCCTGCAGACCACGGTGGATGAAATGAAAGCCCGCAATCTGACCATGGGTCTGATTGAAGGTGTGACCCAGCTGCAGTTCTACAAGCAGGATGGCATGGATGAAGTGGTAAAGGGCATTGGCTACGATAAAGTTGCCCGTCTGTATGCTATCCCGAAAGATGAACAGCCGAAACTCAAAATCGCTACGGCGGTGGAACGTTGGGCGAACACCGATGAAGAACGCAATATCCGCATTGACCTGTTGCGCATTTACGATAAACCCTCGCCCAATATGAGTTTGCTGGAAACCAATATGCAGTATTTCAAGGATACGCATGATATCCTGGTCGCGCATGGCTATACGGTAGGGCCTGCCGGTACGTATGTGGCGTTCTATCCGAGCAAATTCCTGCGTGCCCTGGTGATGGCCGGCGTAGCAGCAGCAGCGGTGCTGTATTTGAGCTTGGTCATTCCCTCCCTTAATACAGCGGTGAAAAAACAATGGCTGCTCTTTGCCGTGTTTGCCCTGTGCGCAGCTGTGCCTGTACTGATGGGATCCGGCGCCAAAATCCGGGTGCTCGCGGCGCTGGCCAGTGCCAATTTGTTCCCGGCGCTGGCGGTTATCTTCCAGCTGGATAGAATCCGCTATCTGCGGGATAAGATTTCCCTAGGCTTTGGCAAAATGCTCGTTACGGGCCTTATTGCCCTCTTTGTAACCGGGGCGCTGTCCTATATCGGTGCGGCTTATCTTTCTGCTTCCTTGGCCGATACGGAATATCTGCTTGAATTCCAGATTTTCCGCGGGATTAAGCTGACTTTTGTCCTGCCGCTGATTCTCGTGGGCATTGCCTTCCTGCAGCGCTTTGATATCTTCGATGGCCGGATGGACGATACGGATGGCGTGCTGAATCAGCTTAAAAAGATTCTGGATATGCCGGTGAAGATTAAGACGCTTTTCCTGATGTTTGTCGTGCTGATTGCCGGTGTCGTCTTTGTGGCCCGTAGCGGTCATACCTCCGGTATGCCGGTTTCGGCTACGGAACTGAAGTTCCGGGCGTTCCTGGAACAGGCGTTCTATGCCCGTCCGCGCACCAAGGAACTCTTGATTGGTCATCCGGCCTTTATGCTGGCGGTAATGGCTTTCTGGCGCAAGTGGCCGACGATGGTCTTCTTCGGTCTGGTGCTGATTGCGACCATCGGTCAGGGTTCTATGGTTGAGACGTTTGCCCATATGCGGACGCCGGTCTATATGTCCTTTATGCGCGGCATTGGGGGCATTGTCTTAGGTGCTGGTATCGGTGCGATTGCCATGATGCTGGTGCAGCTGTGGCAGACGGTTATTTCACGAGCAAAGGAGCGTAAAGCAGCGTAATGAGCAGAATCGTCGTATCGGGTTACTATGGCTCCAAAAATGCCGGGGATGAGGCAATGCTTTCGGCCATGTTGGAAGTCCTGAATGACCTCGACCCAAAACTTCATATTACGGTGATTTCTGCCAATCCGGAAGACACCCGCAAACGCCACGGTGTGGAGGCGATTTCGTGGTTGGGATTCCCGGCCATTATCCGGGAACTTCGGCAGGCCGACCTCTTGATTAGCGGCGGTGGTAGCTTACTGCAAAACGTCACCAGCCGCCGCAGTCTTTACTATTATATGTTCATCATCATGCTGGCGCATATTTTGGGCACGAAGGTTATGCTTTATGCTCAGGGAATTGGCCCGATTATCGGCCATGTGGCGGAAATGGCCATGCGCTTTTTGGGCAATCATGTGGATTTAATCACCGTGCGGGATGAAGGCTCCCTGCGGGAACTTGCCCGGCTGGGCATTCATAAGACCGCGATTGAGTGTACCGCTGACCCGGTGCTTGCCATTCATCCGGTGGGCAAAGAAGCCGGCAGAGCTATCTTCAAGGCCTATCATGCCGATGGTGCCAAACCGGTGCTGGGCATTTCCGTGCGGGAATGGCAGGGCTGGCGTCACTATAAGGAAGTCCTCGCGGAAGTATCCGACATGGTGGTGCGCGAACTGGGGGCCAGAGTGGTCTTTATCCCCATGCAGTTCCCCGATGATGTGAAGGCGGCCCAGGCGATTGCTGCCCTCACGAAAGAGGAATGCACGGTGCTCAAAGACGAATATACCACCAGTGAGTTCCTGTCCTTGGTGGGCAATATGGACTTAATGCTGGGGATTCGTCTGCACGCGTTGATTTTTGCCGGGGTGATGGGCGTGCCCATGCTCGGGATCTCCTATGACCCCAAGATTGACCGTTTCCTGTCGTCCATCGGCGAGGAGCCGGTGGGGAATTTGAAGGATGTTACGGCTGAAGAACTCATGGCAGAGATTCGCCGCAAATGGAACGACAAACAGACCTTCCGTCAGAGGAATGGCGAGCTTTTGGCCCAGTTGCGGGACTTGGCTGCCCACAATGCAGAACTGGCTGTAAACTTAGCCCATAAATGATAAGTAAAACCTGCCCTGAGGTATGGGGCAGGTTTTTTGTTAGGGGGAATTTTTTTGCCCAATAATCAATATATGACCTATGAACATCTGCTGGCACTGCGGCAGGAGCATGCGGCCTGGCGGCTGCTGCGGGCAGATTACGCGCCGCTGGCGGCCGCGTTTTTTTACCAGGTGTTTATTGCGCCCAAGCGGCGAGGCATTGAGGTGCAGGAACTCTTGGACGCGCTTGATCTGTTTATCTACGACTGCAACCGGCAGGAGGGGGAATTTGCCCGCTCGCCGAAGGATTATCTGGAAATGTGGGCGGACAGCAGCTATGGCTGGCTGCGCAAATATGAATACCGTGGAGATTGGTACTACGATTTGACCGCACCGGCGCAAAAGGCGGTGGAATGGCTCGTGAGCCTGCAAAAGCAGGAGTTTATCGGCACCGAATCACGCTTGCGCACGGTGTTCAACCTGCTGCACGAGATTGCCCAGGAAACGGATAATAATGCCGAGCACCGTCTGGCTTATCTGAGAGAACAGGCGGAAAAAATTGCTGCAGAAATAAAGTCCATTGAGGAAACGGGCGAGGTTAAGCCCCGCCTGGATGACGTGCAGATTAAGGAGCGCTTTTTGCAGGCCGAGTCGACGGCCACAGCCATACTGGCGGATTTTCGTGAGGTTGAGGAAAACTTTCGGGAACTGACGCGTCAAGTGCAGGCGGATGTGGTCAAATGGACAAGGGGCAAGGGTGAGCTGTTAGAAAAGATTTTCAACGAGAGCGATATCATCCGCAAATCGGAACAGGGTCGCAGCTTTATGGCCTTTTGGCGTTTTTTGCTGTTTTCGCAGCAGCAGGATGATTTGCAGAAAACGCTGAAACAGGTGGAAAATACCGCGGCCCTAAAACCGCTTGTTCATGAGCACAGTCTGACCGATATTCATCATGAATGGGTGCAGGCAGCAGGTGCTGTGCAAAAGACTTTGGCGCAGCTATCCGCGCAGATTCGCCGTTATGTGGATGAGGATTATCTGCAGGAGGAGCGCAGTATTTATCAGCTCATTGGCCGCATTGAAAGCAAGGCCGTGGATCGGCGCGCAGATATCCCTGCGGGCACGTTTATGGAAATGGAGATATTACCCAAGGTGCAGCTGCCCATGGAGCGCCGTTTATTTGCCCCACCGAAGAAGACCAGACTGGACAGTCCGGAGCTTGTCGCCGGTGATGGTACGAGCGGCAGCATTGCGGCGATATTTGACCAGGTGGTTGTCGATAAGGAGAAGTTGAAGGCCAATGTACAGGACTGCCTGAACAAGCAGGAACAGGTGAGCTTGGCGGAAGTTTTGGCCGTTCATCCGCTGGAATTGGGATTGGCGGAACTTTTGGGCTATATGGTGCTGGCAAGCAAGGAGCAGGCGGCTGATTTTGCCGAGGATAAGTTAGAGCAACTGGTCTTTGACCGCGATGGCCGTAAATTGCAGGCGGTCTGCCAGCAGATTACTTTTCGGAGAGGAGCAGGGCAGTTTTGAGTACAGCGGAAGAACTCGTGGAACGGAATGAAGAAAACTTTTCCCGTGCGGCGATTACCTTGTTAAAAGGGCTGGTGAGCCGGGGAAAGGACGAAATCCTCTGGCAGGTCATCGTAGGTGAGCGGGCGGCATTAGGCGATTATTTTAAGCGCCTGGGGCTGGTGCTGATTGTGGATGAGGTGGATGAATACGCTTATTTGCAGCAGGAGGAAAATACCAGCCTGCCCCGCTTGGTACAGCGCTACCCGTTAAGCTACCCGGTATCCATGCTCCTGGTGGAGCTAAGAAAAGCTTTGGGCCAGATGGATACGGCCAGTGGGGATAACCGGCTGGTATTGACGTTTGCCGATATCATGCGTCGCATGGAACCGTTTTTGCCCGTGTCCGCCAATGAAATGAAATATCGGCAAACAATTGAGCATATCATCAACCAGGTGGTACAGCTGGGCTTTTTGCTGAAGCTGAAGGACAAGGAGGAGGCCTATGAGGTGCGGCCGGTGCTGCGGCGTTTTGTGGATGCCCAATGGCTCAGTGAATTTGCCGACAAATTGGCAGAGTATGAGGCGCATGGGCAAAAACTTCATGCAGGCAGCACGGCAGAGCAGACAGAAGAGGCGAACGGAGAGGAGGGACTTTTAAGTGGATTTGTTCAGCATGAATAATGCGGCAGAAGTGCCCTTAGGCTTTCGCCTGCAGCGGTTGGAAGTCTATAACTGGGGAACCTTTGATGAGCGGGTCTGGTCACTGGAACTCAATGGGGAAATGTCGCTGCTCACAGGTGATGTAGGCTCGGGAAAATCGACGCTTGTCGATGCCCTGCTGACGCTTTTGGTAGCACCCCGCAAGGTCACCTATAACAAGGCGGCCGACGCCAGCGCCAAGGAGCGCAGTCTGGCATCCTATGTGCGGGGCTATTATGGTCAGAAGCGCACAGAAAATGGCGGTGGCCGTCCGGAAGCGCTGCGCGATAAGAACAAGTACAGCGTGATTTTAGGGGTGTTCACGGACAAAAACTTTGGCCGTACCATAACCTTGGCGCAGGTGTTCTGGTTCTCGGACGAAACAGCGGCCTCGCCCAAGCGTTTTTATGTGCTGGCGCAAAAGACGCTGTCTATTACGGAAAGATTCTCCAACATTGGTGGGGATATGCGTGCCTTCCGCAAAAATCTGGAGCGGGACAGCTTCATCAGGACCTTTGACGATTATCCGCAGTATGGCCATGAGTTCCGCAAGATTTTTGGTATCCGGCAGGTACAGGCCATGGATTTATTCCAGCAGACAGTGTCCATGAAAAAGGTGGACAGCCTGACGAGTTTTGTGCGGCAGAATATGCTCGAAGTGCCGGAAACGGAGCAGGAAGTAGAACTGATGCTGCGGCAGTACCACGATTTGGAAGCAGCCCATCAGGCCGTACAGAAGGCCAAGGAGCAGCAAAAGATGCTGCAGCCCATCGAAATGCTGGGGGAAAGTTATGGCAAGGCCAGTCGGGAGCAGGCGGAAACACAGGCCATGCAGGCGGTGTTGGAAAGCTGGTATGCCCAGCAGGACTATGAGCTAAGAGAAACGCAGCAGGCTTCTATGGAGCAGCAGGCTAAACAGCTGGAACAGCAGATTGAGGAACGGAGCAGGCGCATACAGGAAAAGCAGACGGAACTTACCGTCTTACAGGGCAATATCGCGCGCAATGGCGGTGCCCGTCTGGATGAAGTGCGTCATCAACTCGATATGCTCCAAGAGAAACGGACGCGCTGTGCGGAGATGCGGGAAAGGTTCCAACAGGAATTAACCCTTTTGGAAATGAGCATGCCGGCAGATGAAGCTGCGTTTACCGCTGTTCAGGAGCACATGTGTACGCGCAAAACGGAGCTGGAGAGCCAGCAGGAAGAACTGGGGAGTGAAGCCAGTGAAATGCGGGCGAACCGTTTGGAAATGGAGCAGGAAGAACGGCGTATTCAGGCGGAAATCGACTCCCTGACCCAGCGTAAGTCCAACATCCCACAGAAATTTATCGCCGTGCGGGAAGAAATCTGCAAGGCCTTGGATTTAGCCGAAAGCGAAATGCCCTTTGCCGGAGAGCTGATTGCGGTCAAGGAAGACGAGAGCGAATGGGAAGGGGCCATCGAGCGTCTGTTGCACAGCTTTGGCATTTCCCTGCTCGTGCCGGAAGTCCATTATGGGGAAGTTGCCGACTGGATGGAACACCATGACCTCAAGATGCGTATGGTCTATTTTCGGGTGCCCGCTTATCCAGAACAGGTTCATGCTAATGTTTCGGATGATGCTGTGTGCCAAAAATTACAGCTCAAGGAGGATAACCCGCTGGCTGCCTGGCTGGAAACGGAGCTAATTAGCCGCTTTAACCATATCTGCTGTGAGAGCATAAAGGAATTTCGTCAGGCCAAATTTGCGTTAACCAAGGCCGGTCAGGTGAAGGCTGGCGGCAAGCGCCATGAGAAGGATGACCGGCACGACATCCATGACCAGCGTCATTATGTATTGGGTTTTTCCAATCTGAAGAAGATACAGGCCTTGCAGGATGAAGTGGTCAGCAAGCGGGAAGAACAGGAATTTTTCCGCAAAAAGGAAAATCAGGCCAAGCGGACAGTGCAGAAACTGCGCAAACAAAGCGAGGCCATTGTGCGGGCGGAAGTCGTAAAATCCTTTGCCGAAATTGATTTAGAGCCTTTACAGCTGCGTATGGCGCAATTGCGGGAACAGGTGGAAAAACTGCAGGTGGAAAATGATGTCCTGCAGCAGCTGCAGGCAGAGAAAACGCAGCTGGAAATGGAAATCCGCAATGAAAATGCCGGCCTGGCAAAAATCAGGGACCAGCGCAGTCAGTTGGATGAGCGCATACGGCAGAACCAAAAGGAAATGACGACGGATGAAGAAATCATAAAGGGCACGGATGTGGCTGCGCAGGATAAAGGCTATCCGCTCTTGCAGCATTATGCCGCCTTGGCGCTGAAAAACATCGGCAGCCCGCAGTTTGACCAACAGAAACGCAGCGTGCAGCAAAAGGAATACAACCAGTGGCTGAATGCTCGTGCACAGCATGTCGGTGAAACAAAGCGGAAGAATGGTGAGGAACTGGTCGCAGCGATGACCCGTTTCCGGCAGGAATATCCCGAGATGAGCAGTGATTTTTTGGTCGAGCCGGAAGGCTATGAAGATTACGTGGCTCTGCTGCATAAGCTGCGGGAGGATGATTTGCCGAAATTTGAAAGCCGGTTCAGCCATCTGCTGCGGGAAAATACCATCAATCAGATAGCCCTGTTTCAATCGCATTTGGACGAGGCCTGTCACGAAATTCGCGACCGTATTGCCCTGATTAACGAGTCTTTGGCGGAAATCGACTACAACGAGGGTCGTTATATCCAGATTGAGTGCAATCCTGCGGTCAGCGATACCATCAGTGAATTCCGCAGAGAATTGCGGGCTTGTACCGATGAGGCTTTGGGGGAAAATCTCGATGACCGCTACAGTGAGGAGAAGTTCCGTCAGGTAGCCAAAATTTTGGAGCGTCTGCAGGGCCGTCCGGGCATGACGGAAGTAGATGCCCGCTGGCGCAATGAGGTCATTGATGTGCGCAACTGGTTCGTCTTTGCGGCGGCAGAATTGTGGCGCAATCCTGCACCGGGCATGGATGAGGAATATGAGCACTATACCGATTCCGGCGGCAAGTCCGGCGGGCAGAAGGAAAAGCTGGCTTATACCATCTTAGCGGCCAGCATCGTCTATAACTTCGGCCTGCGCGGCCGCCGTGCAGGGGAACAGTCCTTCCGCTTTGTGGTGATTGACGAAGCGTTCTTAAAGAGTTCTGATGAATCGGCAAGGTTTGGGCTGGAATTGTTCAAGAAGCTGGATTTGCAGCTTTTGGTTGTAACGCCCCTGTTAAAGATTGCGACCATCGAGCCGTTTGTCAGCCATGTGGGCTTTGTCTATCAGCGGGATGAGGAACACCGTTCCTATTTGCGCAATCTGACGATTGAGGAATTGCGGACAGAGCGAGCTGTTTACCAACAGTAAGTAAACTCGAGCAGGCATTAGCTCATTTTCGTTTTTGAGATGAGATTGTATACAGTAAAACATGAGAAATGAATCTTAGGACTAAATTAAGTCGTTAGATGGTAAAATGAATATTTTTTAGAGAAAATGACCGCTATTTGCAAAATAAATAGCGGTTTTTCTTTAATTTATATGAAAATAGTAATCAATTAGTGAATTTAGAATAAACTTTCCTAGTGCAAAAGTCCTAAACCTATGATATGGTTTAGCAAGTGTTCGGGATAACACTGTGGGATAAGACGTAAGTAAACTCGAGCGGCCGCAGGGATACGGCCAACGTAGAAAGGCATGTGAGGAAATGAGATTGAAAGATGTTCGTATTGGAGCAAAGATTTTGGTGCTGGTGGTTATCGGCATCATCGGTATGGCTATTTTGAGTTTTTCAGGTTACAGTGCAATGAGCAAGGCGGGGGATGACCTTGACAACATGTACAATCGTAAGCTGAAAGCAACCCGTATGCTGGGCGATGAAATCAATTACATGCGCATGATTCAGGTGCGTATCGTAAAGCATATTCTCGACCCTAAGGATGCAAAGATTAACGCCTCAATTGATGAGGCCATGAACAGTTATGAAACGAAGTGGCCGGAGTATAAAGACCTTGGTATGCGTGCAGATAAGGCCGCAGCCGAAATTCCCAACACGGAGAAAAAATGGGCCGAATACAAAAATGGCATTCAGGAAGCCCGTAAATTAGCTGATGCCGGTAAGACCCAGGAAGCATGGACCTATTACAAGGGCGTGGAAGCCGGTGTAACGCAGGACCTCTTAAAGAGCCTGGTGGCTCTGCAGAAAGTGGCAGATGACAATGCCGAGGCCCTCAATGTGGAAATTGCAGAACGCAATGCCAGTGAAATGTATTTGATGATTATTACGACGGTGCTGTGTTTTGCTATACTGATGGGGATTGCCTTCTTCATCGTCCGGGATATTGTGACGAATCTGGACCGTATGGTTATGGAATGCAACCGCATGAAGGATGGGGACTTTAGACTTAATGGCGCCTTTGAGCCGCGTGGCGATGAACTCGGCCAGATGGACGCGGCCATGCAGGATATGCGCAAGACCCTCAATAAGCTGATGCGTCAGGTCAGTGAATCCGCTGAACAACTGGCTGCTTCTTCTGAGGAACTGACGGCCAGTGCCGGTCAGGCGGCACAGGCGGCAACGCAGGTAGCACAGTCCGCTACGGATGTCGTTGAGTCCGTGGAACATCAGCAGCAGTCCGTAATGGACAGCAATGAAGCGGTTCAGAGTGCCGAAGCATCTGTGGAAGAAATCCGCCAGAAGTCCGACCAGGTAGAGGCAAATTCCAATGCTGCGGCAACGCGTGCGGAAAAGGGCAATCAGGCAATCGATGATTCCGTCCGTCAGATTAAGGACGTTGAGGAAACCGTTACGGCTTCAGCCAAGATGGTTGACCGTCTGGGCGAGCGCTCCAAGGAAATCGGCGAAATCGTAGATACCATGACGGGCATTGCCGAACAGACGAATCTGCTTGCGCTGAATGCGTCCATCGAAGCTGCCCGCGCCGGTGAACATGGCCGTGGCTTTACGGTGGTAGCAGGTGAGGTCGGCAAGCTGGCCCAGGAATCCAAGGAGTCCGCTGAAAAAATTGCCCGTATCATCAAGGAGATTCAGGGCGATACGGAAGAAGCTGTGCTCTCCATGCGCAGCGGCCGCGAAGCGGTGGTCGAAGGTGCACAGAGCGTAGAATCCCTGCGTACCATGTTTGAGGAAATCAATCAGCTGGTAGTCGGTGTATCCGGCGAAATCAGCCATGTGACTGAATCCATCAACGCTATGGCCGATGCGACCAACGACATCGCCAGCGAAATGAACGATATCAACAGCTACAGCGGCAAGGTGGCCAGCGAAATGCAGGCCGTATCTGCCGCTACGGAAGAACAGTCCGCTTCGGCTGAAGAAATCGCTGCCGCCAGTGAAGCTTTGGCAAAACTGGCGCAGGACCAGCAGGAAGCATTGTCCAAGTTCCGGTTTTAACATCGTAATATAAAGACGCCCGGTGGCTGATAATACTTTTCCTCTGCTTAGGCAGGCTTGCCAAACGCGACGGAAAAGCATCATCAGCCACCGGGCTTAGTGCGTACATTCGGGCTTAGATACATTGTATTAGCTATGCATGCTGATTTAACTTTCCAAACGGGAAAATGTGTGGTAGAATTTTCCTAGAAGGGACGTGGAACTTTGGCTGAACAGGATATGACCGAGAAAACTTTGGAGAGCTATAATGATGTCTTTGCGGATATCGTGAATGTTTTGCTTTTCAAAGGGAAAAGACTTATAGGAGAAGATGATTTGACTCCGGAAAGTCTTCGCTCAATCTATAAGGCGGATGGGAAGCTTCACGAGCAGGAGCGGGATGTAGCAAAGCGTTGGCAGAAAGGCAATGTCAGGATTGCCATTCTCGGCTTTGAAAATCAAACCGAGGCTGATGCGGATATGCCGCTTCGTGTTATCAGCTATGATGGAGCAGCCTACAGGTCACAACTGCTCAAGGACAAGAAAGCCAAGGTATCTAATGACCGCTATGCGGTGGTAACATTGGTATTGTACTTCGGCTATAAGCATCATTGGAATCAGGCCGGTAATCTTTTAGGACGCCTGCAAGTCCCGGAGGAACTGAAACCATACGTCAGCGACTACAAGATAAACATATTTGAGATAGCCTGGCTGACGGACGAGGAAGTGAGCATGTTTCAAAGCGACTTCCGGCTGGTGGCAGACTATTTCGTGCAAATGCGGAAGAATAAAGGCTATGTGCCGCCGAAGGAAACGATTAAGCATGTGCATGAATTTCTCCAGTTGATGACCGTGATGACTGGAGACCATCGCTATGAAGAAGCCTACGAAACGCCGGGAAGGAGGCCGAGCAATATGTGTGAAGTAATGGAAGCTGCAGAGAGAAAAGGCCGCGAACAAGGCCTTGAACAAGGCCTCGAACAAGGCCGCGAACAAGGTCTCGAACAGGGGCGTATTAGGGCTACGATAAAGACCTTGAATCGTTATGTACGGCGAAAACAGCCTATCGACTCGCAGGTATTAGCAGATATTGCAGAAGACAATGACCTCACCGTGGAGAGAGTAAGGGAAATTGCCAAAGAGAATAATGTGGTGCTGCCCTGTTGAGATAGGAACTTATGCAGGAATAGCTTGCGCATTAAAAAAAATAGCAGGAATCAATAGCTCCTTTGTCGAATTACCAAAAGTAATCTAAAGACAAAGGAGTTTTTGTATGAATACTAAAGCTGAAGTTTTTAACAAATATCTGGAAGAGAAGGAAATCAAAGCCTTTCAGGTGGAGGAGATAGCTGACGATGCGCAGCATACGGTGGTGTATCGTTCGCATATTGAAGTAGAAGGGCAGCAGCTGCCGACGTTGGTACTGCTCGATGACAGTGTGTTCTCGATGGTGCGCGTACAGGTAGCGCCGCAGGCATTGACGGAGGAGAACGAA
>CADBYQ010000014.1 GCA_902798865.1 Pseudoselenomonas ruminantium
GTCATTTAGTGCAACGGCGAAAAGTATTACCACCTCCGCCCCCACTGAGCTGTAACAACTAAAATCAATCTCGCAATAACATCGATAAACTGCAATTTACAAAAACAGCCCATGAAGCCTATCCCTTGCTTCATGGGCTGTTCGTCTATTTATTTAGGCAATCTGATACACACGGGCATCAAAATTCTTCCAATAGCTCACGGCATCATCATAGGACAGAAGGTAGCGGTCCTCGACTTCGCTTCTCCCCAGCTCGATACCATAGCAGCACTTAGCAAACACAGCTGCCTCTTTATTGGCCGCTTCACGGATAATCTCCCGCAGGGTATCTTCCACAAATGCCGTACGGGACTTCCACGCTGCCTGCTCTTTCAGATTATACTTGCCTGTCTTGAACTTGAACAACTTGTTGGTGGCATTATTCACCGCAACAATCATGGTTAATTTTCTCCTCTCCGAACATCTTTTCCACAACATTACCCCATTAGTTTTCTATATAATATATATCTTTATAAAAATTACGTTGTAATTTTACCCCAAAAGTCCTAATTGCGCAAGGGATTTTTTGTAATTTAGTTTGCAATTAAAAATTTTTTTCCCTATATGCTTATTACTTTTTCCTATGCGGGAAAAACTCATTCAGTACCCGCTCATCCTGTGGTTTGCCCAAATAAGTGCCAAGCAGGAAGAACAGCAGCGAGGCGGTAATGCCAATGGTAATCTGATGCAGGCCCATGACCTTAAAGCCCATTCCCTGCGTCAGGCAGTAGACCACCGTACCGCCGCCCATGGAAAGGATTGCACCGAGCTTATTGGCCCGCCGCCAGAAAAGGCCGAGCAGCAGCATCCAGAAAAACGCCGTTTCCAAGCCGCCGAAGGCGAACATATTGATAATCCAGATAAGGCTTGGCGGGGTCAGCGCAATGATGAAGACCACGACGCCGATAACGGCCGTCGCCAGCATGGAGAGCAGGCGCAGCTGTTTCGTGCCCGGCTCCTTGCCTTTTTTATGCTGATTATGCAGGTAAACATCCTTGATAATCGCCGAAGATGCGACAATGAGCAGCCCCGAAATCGTCGAAATAGATGCCGCCAAAGGGCCGATAATGGCCAAACCGACCAAAGCTGGCGGCATAACCGTAACGATGGTCTTCGGAATGATATTGTCCACGCCGCCATAGGAGGCCAAATCCCCCGTAAGCACGCCATGGGCCAAAATACCGGTAAAATTGATGCCGATATTCATAAAGCCCACGACCACCGTGCCAATAAGCATAGCTTTGTGCAGGCTGGCGGTATCCTTGTAACTGATACCGCGCACCACCGACTGCGGCAAGGCAATCGTACAGATACCCACCAAAATCCACTGGGTCAGATAAAGACCAGCCGGCATATGACCGCCGGAGAACGGCTCAAACATTTCCGGATGATTCAGATGGAGATTGGCCATCAAATTGCTGTAACCGCCGCCGGCCAGCAGCACATGATAAAGGAGCAGAACAATGCCCACCATCATAATCAGCGCACAGCAGGTATCGGTGAGTGCTACGGCCCGGAAGCCGCCCACGGTAGTATAGACCACAACAGCCAAGCCAAAGAGCAGCAGTCCCATTTCATAACTATAGCCCGTCACAGCCGCAAACAGTTTAGCCCCGCCCACAAACTGCGCCGTCATGGTCGCACAGAAGAACAAGACAATGATAAACGCCGCCAGGCTTGCCAGCCCGTCGGACTGGAAGCGCTCCCGGATGATATCCACCACGGTCACGGCATCGAATTTACGGGACAGCAGGGCCACGCGCTTGCCAAAAATGCCCAGCACGAGGAAGATGGCCGTAACCTGCACCACGGCCATATAAATCCAGCCGAAGCCAATCTGCCAGGCCATCCCCGGCCCGCCGACAAAGGAGCTCACCGAGCTATATGTCGCAACCGTGGTCATGGCCAGCACAAAGCCGCCCAAATCATGGTTGCCGATAAAATACTGCTGCACAAAGTTCTTGCCAAAACCACGCGCCTGTACCTGCCGCACATAAAAGCCAATGCCAATCATCACAGCCATAAAGATAAGCAGGGGCAGCAGCGCTGCCAGATTGCCGCCATTACTCATGTTCCTCAGCCCCCTTTTCTTCGTCCAGAGGCATATCCCGGAACACGAATTTCAACAAAAGTTTCACTAACACAATGGCAAACAGCCATACCCCGATACTAGACGTAACCGCCCATAAAGGCAGGCCAAAAATCTCCAGCTCCACATCAGCCAGGCCAAAACCTGCCCAGCACCAAAACAAAATAAGTACCAGCAGTGCCAGCCCCGTATACGCGGCTTCCCGGCGAATCTGCTGATACTTTTCCCAATCGGTCATAAATGAATTCTCCTTTCGTACAGTTGCGCCCTGAATTTTTGTGCAGCGCATACCGTCGCTCTCTAGTGTACCGCAAAATGAATCTGCAGGCAAATCGAGCAGGAAATTTTCTCATAAAAAGCGAAAAATACCGATAAAGAAAATTAACCGAAGGAGGCTGCTTACATGAAACGTATAACCATTTTATTGACCTTATGCCTTTGGAGTATCGCTGCACTGGCTGCAGCTGCTGGCTCCATCACCGGAAACGTCTATCCGCCCAATACCGAACGCGGAATGAAGGTCGCCAAAGGGGAAGCCGGTGCCGGAGTAATGTGGAATATGACCGCTCCCCCCAATCGCAAAAACACGGAACGGGCAGAAATATGGCTTATCGAGCGGGGTATTAATTTCGTCGCGCTCCCCTATACCTCCGTACAAAAATGGTATCAGGAAAAGATTATTCCGCCCAATCAGCCGATTTACCATGCAATCGCCGACGAAAAGGGGCAATTCGCCTTCAAGGATGTTCCCGCTGCCGATTACTATGTGGTCATCCTGGACCCTAATGGTCATGAAATCACCCAAAACCTCAGCGAAAAAATGGCCCGTGATGAATTTTTGAAAAAACTGCCTCAGGTTGATGAATTTGAACTGTTCATGGTGGGGATGCGCACCTGCATGGTACAAAAAATCACCTTGAAAAACGGCCAAAACCTCAAAATCCGTCCGGGATTTCTTTAAGCCATAAAGGGAGGGTTCATTATGTCAATTTTGGATGATATGCTATCTGCCAACGCCGAATTCTGTGCCCATCCGCCAGCAGATTACACGCAGGAAGACCAGAAAAAAAGCAAGCTGCCGCAAAAACAGGTAGCCATCATTACCTGCATGGATACACGACTGGTAAACTTCTTGGAGCCAGCCTTGGGCATTGGCCGCGGCGAAGCCAAGGTAATAAAAACCGCCGGCAACGGCGTTACCGGCGTATTCGATGGCACCATCAGGAGCCTTTTGGTCTGTATCTACGAATTAGGCGTCAAGGAAATCATCGTTATCGGCCACCACGAATGCGGCATGGCCCATACCACCTCCGAAGGCCTGATACAATCCATGCTGGAACGCGGCATTTCCAAAGAAGCCATTCATATGGTCAAGAAGGAATTGCAGGAATGGGCCGACGAATTCCATCATCCGGAACAGAATGTCCGCGATACCGTGGAATACATCCGCCTGAATCCCCTCATTCCCGATGATGTTCCCATCCACGGCCTGATTTTCCACCCCCGCACGGGCAAGATTGATGTGGTGGAAAACGGCTACGGCAATTAAATTACTCCTGCGGCTTAATCAGTCCGTTCTGATAAGCCAGCAACAGATTATACAAATCGGTAATCTCGTCCTGTATAATCTTGCCCTCGTCCGTATCTCCGAGTGTCGTCCTGCAGGCCTGTAGTTCGACGGTTTCCGATACGGACTCAATATCCTGATTCTCTCGCAGAGCCTCGCGGACATCGGCAATCTTCTGATGTTGCAGCAGGCGCAGGCCGCGGGAATTGGAAATCAACGTATAACCGGATATGCCGGTCTTGCTATGATAGGCTTTACAGAAACCTCCGTCAATGATAATGGCTTTACCGCCAGCTTTGACGGGGGTTTCGCCTTTTTTAACCTTCACAGGAACATGGCCGTTGATGATATGCCCACGCTCCGGGTCAAGGCCAAATTCCTGCAGCACCATTGCGCAGGTTTCTTCCTGGTTAATGTACTTGAAATACGGGTCAGAGGGCTCTTTCCAGGTAGATTCATCGGCGATAAAGGCGCGCTCAAAGGTCTTGAACTCCCGCCCCGAAACCGGCGAGAGCCGCCCGCACCACAAAAAGTACATAAAGTCCACCGTCTCCGGCTTGCGGTAGAGATACGCCTCTCTGGCCATGCGGTCGCAATGGTCAAACCATGACCGGCCTTTGAACTCCTGTCCATCATAGGACACGGAACGCATACTGCCATCTTCGTTTAGCAGGACACAGCCATGGAACAGCAGATTGCCGTTATAGCGGGTATAGAGACTCCCCTTTTGATAGAGATAATCCACATGACGCTGCAGTACGGCGCTTTCCACAAAGTACGATTTAAGGTCAGCAATAATCGCCGCTTCCTTCTCCGTAAGCTGGTTGAGGTCGCCACAATCCTCATCAATGGTGGGAAAATAAGCGCTCTCCAGCTCATAGCGCTTGCCATCGCCGAGCACTGCATGCGAGGAACGGAAGTCAATCTTATCGAGCAGCAGACGGCTTTCCATTTGATATTCCGGGTGACGGCGAATAAGCTGGCCTTCCAGCTTGAACATCATCATGGTAATGGCCTTTTCTGCGGCCTTGACCGGATTGGCGTCCGGATAACTGCGGGAAGCAAAGGTCGTCAGCGGCCGCAGGCTGATGCCGTAGCCACGCTCCAACACGTCCGTATTGTTATAGCGCAGGCAGTTGCGCACCACGGCGGCAATGCAGGTTTCATTCCCCAAGGCCGCGCCCATCCACAATACATCGTGATTGCCCCATTGGATATCCACCGAAGGGTGTTTCATCAAAAGATTCAAAATCGCGTCCGGGCGGTTGCCCCGATCAAAAAAATCCCCCACAATATGCAGCCTGTCCACCGCCAGCCGCTTAATCAGCACCGTAAACGCCTCGATAAAGTCCGCGCCGCTGTCAATCTGCACAATGGTATTTAAGAGCCGCTGATGGTAAACAAATTGAGCATTATCGGCCTCCGGCCGGGTATTCATAAGCTCCACAATCACGGCTTCATAACGCTTGGGAACAAACCCACGCACCTTGGATGCCGGATATTTGTAGCTCATCAATTTGGATAGTTCCAAGAGCTGCGAGAGATTTTTCCGATACCAGGCCGGCGTGTTCTTGTGGTCTTGCGTTACCTGCTCAATTTTTTCCTTGGGATAGTAAATCAATGTACAGAATTCCGCCTTTTCCTCTGCTGACAACCGCTCCCCAAAGACATAATCGACCTTCTCCCGGATAACCCCGGAACAGTTGTTGAGAATGTGGAAAAACGATGCATACTCCCCATGCAAATCACTCATGAAGTGCTCAATCCCCTTGGGCAGCGACAACCTGGACTGCAAATAAATCAGCTGTTCATAAACCGCTTCCTTGGTGGGATATTTTTCTGCCAGCAGACGCATAACCTTGTTGGGTCTGCCCTTTACCGCTATACCGCGTGCCATTCTGACCACCCCCGCGCCATCATTCTTATTGATTTGTTATTATTTTACCATAACTTGTGCGTGAATGATATAGGTCAGAATCACCACCGCCATGGAAAACAGATATTCCGTCACCGAACCGACCTTAAACAGCTTAATACCTACCTTTTGCCCGGGCAGCAGAAAGGGCACCTTGCCACAGAACGCGTCCTCTACGATATGCAGCAGGGCACCGATACAGATAAAGGTGGCCCCGCGTTCCACATCCGCACCCTGCGGCAGCAAGCCCAGCTGCATGATGGCCAGGATGGCAATATAGAGAACCGGCCAATGTGACCAGCCGCGATGCCGCGCCCGCCAGCTCCAATAATTGGCTCCGGGCTTTCCTTCTACTTTATCGGGAAAAATCGCCCCCGCCATGGAAAAGGCCGTGGCGAGAAAATCTCCCGTAGCACCATATACGATAACACCGGTGACAATTTCGTGATTAACCCATTTCATTACGTTGTTTTAACTCCTTAAACTACTTTGTTTCCTAGACTTATTTTAGCATATCGAGTATAATTAGGGTACTTAGATGAACGGAGCGATATAATGGACGATTATACCTGGCAACGGCGGCTGCGTGCCCGACGCACACAGGAACGGCGGCGGCTGTCATTGGTCTTTCTTCTCGTGGCAGCTTTGATTGGTGCGGTAGTATGGTATTTCTTTTTCTTTATCCGCACCCCGGAATATGCCCTGGAACAGATTCAGACAGCCCTTACGGAACGTGACGGCGAAAAATTCAACCACTATGTGAACGCGGAACTGCTTTCCTCCCGCGCCTATGACGATTTAACGGTGGATTTATTCGCCTATGATTCGGAACTTACTCCCAAGACCCGCGCCATGTTTGAAAAATTCTACATCATGATTAAACCACAGCTGGCCGAGGGTCTCGAAACGGCCGCCCTCAACCGGATAACCGCCGGCAGTTGGAATCTGCCGGAAGGTACGGACATCCTGAAAGGCCGCCAGCTGGGTATCGACTTTGAGCGATTTTTGGAGCGCAGTCAGGTGCGCAACACCACGTTGGTCAAGGTTGGCAAGGTCGAACACAATGGTCATAGTGCCACGGCTGACGTCGAAATCATGGAGGAATACACCCAGACCCCCTTCACCCTGCAGCTGGCTATGGAACAGGCAGAGGATGGTCATTGGCAGGTCGCCTACATCAAGAATTACAAAGCCTATCTCGATAAGATTGCCCCCTTGCAGAACCAGGACATTGCGGATTACATCGCCGCTACCAAGGATATTGTCAGCGACAGCAACGAGCGCTTTGAAGTCTTCCAGTCCCGCTTCAAACGACTCAACAGCTCCAAGAACGGCCATCTGACCAAGCAGCAGAAAGTAAATATCGCCGCCCTGATTGAGGATGATATCATTCCGAGCCTGCAGGACCGGCAGAATAAGCTGGATGCGGTAGAAGTCCCTGCCGGAGCGCAATATTTAGCCCGCCAGCGCCAGCAGTCCACGGAAACGTCTATCAAGGCCTGGCAGCATTACATCAAAGGCCTGCGCGAGGACAGCCCGGCTGAATTTGCCACTGCCGAAACCCTGCACAAGCAGGAATTGGCCATTGACCTGCGCGTACAGGACATCATCCGGCATACGGCCATCAGCAAAAACATCCCCAACCTGCCTTAAGCGCTGTGCGGTATAGTTTTCCTTGACTTATTTCCGTTTCGTAGTAAAATGAAAATATAAAACTTGTTAGAAAATTCGCAAATACAATCAATTAACTTATGAACTATACAATTTCTGACTATAGAAAGGTGGCATGATACTATGTCTGCAACGAAATCACCATCTCAAGTAATTTTGGCCCCCTTCTCCGGAAAAACCGTTGAACTCGCCTCCGTTCCAGACCCTGTCTTTGCGGAAAAGCTCACAGGTGACGGCCTGGCCATTGAGCTTAACAGCGATACTGTGTTAGCTCCCTGTGACGGCGTGATTTCCCTGTTCTTCGACACCAAACATGCCTTTGCCATTACCACCGATGACGGTATTCAGATTCTTGTTCATGTGGGTCTCGACAGCATTATCCTGAACGGCGAGGGAATTACCGCCTTGAAGGAATCCGGTGACCGGGTAACTGCCGGCACGCCCATTCTCAAGATTGACATGGACGTTTTCGAGAAGAACTCCATCAACATGATTTCCCCTGTTCTGGTTGTCAATTATGACAAGGTAACGGAACTTACGCCCTGCCGTCCCGGCTGTGATGTTGCCGCTGGCAGTGATGAGGTTCTGCAATACGCAATAGCGATATAACCAAAAGAGCCGCCCTTGAGGGCGGCCTTTTCTTTTGCCTGTTATTGCTGCAAATAGCTATTGATTTCCTTTTGCACCTGATTCAGGGCACTGCCTATCGACAGGCCTTCCTGCACAATATGCTGCAGCTTATGGTCAGCCAGATTCATCGCCTCCTGATAGCGGGAAAATTTCGGTTCGGTAATCGAATCATCCATGACCTGACTGACGATTTGCAGATTCATTTCTTCACTGCCGGGAGTAGCCGCTGTGAACAGCGCCTGTGCCCGCGACGATTCCACCACATCACGCCGGGCGGGCACGCCCTGGGTCATCGTGAGCAGCGATTCCTGAATCGCCGGGTCATAACAGATGGTCTTCAAGAGTTCCCAGGACAAGCGCGGCTCGCTCGTGCGCGCACTGATGGCCATAATCATAACCTGCATAATGGAGGAATTATGTCCGGAAGGCCCTGCCGGCAGTTTAATGCAGTCCCATTCAAAGGAACTGTATTTTTTTATACGCCAGGGATAAGGCTTGTAGGTGCGGTATTCGGCAAACGTAAACGGTCGGAACGCAACCTTTCCCATATCAAAATCCTTGGCCGTTACCTCCTGTCCCTGATTGACGGCATGCAGTGCAGCCATAAACCGCATGACTTCCTCCATATTTTGCGTGGTAAAATTTGCATTTTTGCCATCGTCCGAAAAGATTTTTACCTCATTCGTCAATGCGGCTTTGCGCCAGTTATAGTCATAAACGCCAAACTGGTCCAGACGGCCATCACCATCCGTATCACGGGTTACGGCCTGGCAAATGCGCAAGAAATCCTGCCATGTCCAGTCATTGCGCGGAATGGCAATGCCCTCTTTCGCTAATAGCGTTTTATTCACAAACATCAAGGTCGGCACTGCCCCCACAGGCAGGGCATAACTATCCCCCTGCCAACGCCCATAATCCAGCGCCATCGGATAAAAAACGCCCGGGTCGAAATCGGTATCCATGTTCATCGACCGCTCCAAGGGTGCCAATGCGCCCATTGAGGCATATAAGGCAAAGTCCGTCCCCGGCACGACAAAAACATCCGGTTCGTCACCATTCAGCAGGCGTTCGGCCAACCATTCCGAGTAGTCCTCCTTGCGTATGCCGCTGACGTATTTGACCTTCACACCGGGATGTTCTGCCTCAAAGCGCTTAATGGCCGCCTCCATCAAGGCATAGGGTTCCCCCTCCGGCACATTCCAGTTACTGCCAGCAAACAGGCCCACCGTGAGCACTTTCGGACGCGTCAGATACCAGCCCAAAAAACAAGTCAGGAACACCAAAAAAGCCAGATAAAGAGCAAAACCACGCTTCACGATACATCCACCTCAGCGGCCGCCAAGCCCGTCTGCACAGCCCAAATCGCCAGCTGCGTACGGTCGCGCAGCCCTAGTTTGGACAGCGTGCTGGACATGCTGTTGCGCACTGTCCCCTCCGACAGCCGCAAGCGCTCGGCGATTTCCTTATTGGACAGTCCATGCCCTACCAAATGCGCAATATTGCGTTCCGTACGGCTGAGCCCCTCAGCAATCGGCCCAGTCTCCACAGCGCTGTTTCCCTGCGCCATCTGGTTGAAGAATTTCACCACTTTGGCCACAATACCGGGGTTAATCATCGCACCGCCGGATACTACCGTCCGAATAGCTCCCGTAAGTTCTGGAACGGACACGCCCTTTAACAGATAGCCACTGGCACCATATTTCAACGCATTAAATACATATTCATCATCATCAAAGGTGGTCAGAATAATGATTTTTACCGCAGGATAGAGCTGCTTGACTTCCCGCGTGGCCTCCACACCATCCAGTTCCGGCATACGCACATCCATCAAAATGACATCCGGCTGGCCGCCTTTTAGCATATCCATCAAAATCTGCCCATTTTCTGCCACCCCAGTCACTTCGATATCCTCATTCTGATCCAATACAATCTTCAAGCTTTCCCGGATGAGTTCCTGGTCATCGGCGATAACAACTTTTATCATTCCGTATCCTCTCCATGATTATCCATTACATTTTTGCCCATTGGGATCGTTGCTTCCAATGTAAAGCCCTTATCGCTCCAATAACGGAGCCGTCCATGCAGCAGTTCCAAGCGTTCTTCCATATGCCGCAAGCCAAAGCCCTGCTTCGTTTCTGCACAGCCTTCGCCATTATCGGCAATGATGATGTAGAACCTGCCCGGTTCCAATCCACAGGTGACGGTCACTTTCGTCGCCTTGCCATGACGGCGGGCATTGGTGATGCCCTCCTGTACAATGCGGTAGATGACTTCTTCCTCGTCTTCCCGCAATTTTTCCGGCCAGCCCAGCTCCACCAGCTGGATTTCCACACCGGATGAGGCCGAAAACTCCGCAATGACCTTTTTGATTGCCTGCTGCAGCGGCAATTTCTCCAAATCGTCCGGTCGCAGTTTCTTGACCGAACGACGGACGTCCACAATCCCATGACGGGCGGTTTCCCGGATTTTTTCCAGCTGCTTTTTCACCACGGCAGGCGCTGCGTCCACCAGTACAATGCAGGCATCCAAACCGGCGGCAATGCCGGTTAAGGTATGCCCAAGCGTATCGTGAATCTCCCTGGCCAAGCGGTTGCGCTCCCGGGTTTCCGCCGTGCGTTCAGCCTCCAGCGCATAGGCCCGCAGGCGCACATTGGCTTCCTCCAGCTGCTGATTCAGGATGGCAATACGTTCCTTTTCATGGTGCTTGCTCTGCACCAGCAGCACTAGGTACAAGACAAACAATACGATATTCAGCGATTGAAAGGCATTTTTTATCGCCAGCAAAACCGACTGTACCTCCGGCCGGTAATACGCCGCATACACATCAAAAGGAGCCACATGGCGTTGAAAAATCGCCATATTGTAATTGGCCATAAAATAAAGCCCCAGCATGGCCACGAGCAGCAGCCAGCTTTGATTTTCCCCATGATAGCGGTGCATGAGGTCTGCCACTGCCAAGAGGACTATGCCGTCATAAGCCAGATTCAGGCTTTTCATCAACAGCATACAGATACCGATTTCCGCAGCAAATATCAGCTGCCGCTGTCCCGATTCCAAACCACCGTGCCGGTAGAGTTTCCCCAGGAATAGCAACAGGGCATAGGCCCCCATGGACAGCCAAAAGCCCTTCATCGCAGGCAGCGGCACAATGGGCAACGTGGACAAAAATTCATGGGCACTCATGGTGCTGACAATTTTTTGCTGTGTAAGGCACATAAAGCCTGCCATCAGGAGCACGACCAGCCCATTATACAGCCCCAAAAGTCCATAGAGCCATTCCAGCCGCCGCTGTTCCGGCGTATAGCTCCCCATCATCAATCCCATCCTCTCATATCGGTGCCCAGATTTTCCTTGGTAATGAGCTGGGTGGGCAGCCTCATCAGCTTGGGAACCTGCTCGCCCGCCAATATCTTATAAGCCTGTTCTGCCGCATTGCGCCCCAAGGCCCTGGGCGACTGGCCGGCTGTGGCCATCATATGCCCACCCGCTATCATTTCCTTGGTCTCCGGTACGCCATCTACGCCATAGACCAGAACCTTGTCCAACCGGCCGACGGTCTGCAAGGCTGCCATCGCGCCCATTGCCGTCGGGTCATTCAATGCCATGACCACGTTGATATCCGGGTGCCGGGCGAGCATTTCCTGCATGGCCGGCATGGCCAGTTCCAGCTGCCCCCGGCACTCAGCCTGATCCACCACCACAAAATTGGGATTCATCGCCAAGCCATCCAAGAACCCCTGAATTCTGTCCACAGAAGAACGGGCCTCCGAATGCTGGAGCAAGGCGATTTTTCCGCCGGCTGCATGCGCCAGCAAATGCTCAGCACATTGCTGTCCGGCCAGATAATTATCCGACACCACCGTAGCAGCCACAGAATTTTCATCTTCTACATTGGTATCTACGGCAATCACCGGCACATTGGCCTCTTTGGCTAATTGCAAAGCGGGGGCAATGCGTTGCCAGTCCACGGGATTGATGAAGATCAGCTCTACCCCGCTGTCGATAAGTTCTTTTACGGCCTCTTCCTGCCGCTCCACCGACAGAGCCGGGTCCCGGGAAATCAGAATATCGCCCCGCCTGCTGACTTCCATGCGAATTTCCTCATCCACGATTTCGTAAAACGGATTGTTGAGCGTCATATAGACGGCACCAAATTTATGCCGGTGCTCCGCCTGCCGCAGGGAATAATCCGTCTGCATAATCTGCCACATAACCAGCGCAGCCAAAAACAGCAGCAGAAAGCCCATCACGCTCCAAAACAACCTTTCCCCCCGTTCCATACCTGCAAACTCCGCCTTTCTCCGTCAATATCAATCAAATTATACCGCGAACAACGCGATTTTACTATAGTGAGAATCTGTTCTGCAAAAAAATTCTCACAAAGCCCCTCATGTCCTCGTATTTTTACGACAAAATATGATATAATAAGAGGTAAGACTCATAATGGTTTTGGAATGTATGTGTAGTAGATAATGATTATTTTAGGAGGAATGAACAGCATGGACATTAAGTATGACGTAGCAATCACTTCCATCGGCAATCTGGCCAGAACCTTTCTGACCAACAACAACAGCGCTATCCTGTTAGATGAAGGCATCCGCCCCAACCTTTCGGATATGGTGCTCGAACACACGCCCGGCAAATTAGAAGAAGACATCAAGAAGGGTGACAAACTGCTGATGGGCGGCATCAAATATACCATCGAAAAAGTTGGCGACGCCGTTAATGAAAACTTGCGTGAGGAAGGTCACTGCACACTGGTATTCAACGCCGAAGGCTCCATGCCCGGCCAGATTATCCTCAAAGGCCCCTCCCTGCCCGTACTGACTGTCGGCGCACATATTACCTTCACAAAGAAATAAGACCGGCCATATCGCAGCCTTCCCCCAACGGGGAAGGCTTTTTTACTGCATTCAGCAGGATTATGAGCATTCAAAGGCGAAAGTATCCTTATCGTATTGACGGATTGATGCCACTTTTATTTTTGGATAATTTTGACATATATTACGGAGGCGAAGACATGGAGACTTATTCATGGGCGGGACGGCTTTACATCCTGCTGCTCACCCTTTGCGCCTTATTGCTGCCTGCCCACGCCTTGGCCATGGAGGAATTGAACGTCGGCTACGTTCCGGGGACGGGCTTTGTGGAGGAAGACCGACCTGGTCATCTGCGGGGCAACGGCTATGAGTACATGGAATTTCTCTCAGGCTTCTTGGGCGCGAAGTTCACCTATGTCCCCTGCGTAGATTGGTGGGAAGCCGGAGCCAAGTTAAACAGCGGGGAAATTGACCTGCTGCCGGCCATGCCCGGCGATTACAAGAGCCTGCCCTTTGCCCGGCGCACCGACCATGTTATCGCCCGCTTTCCTATGGAATTGGTCGTACAGGATGACTTTGCCGGAGGTCAGGTTCTGCTGGGAACTCTCGATTACAACTATCCCACCCCGAACCTTGCCCGCGTAGCCAAAGAACATGGCTTCAGCTATGAGCTGGTATCCTTCAATGAGCCTGCGGCCATGAAAGAGGCCTTTGCGAGCCGCGCTATTGACGGCTATATCCAGCCCTTGCTCCACCCAGAGAAAAAGGAACGGGTGCTGGCTCTCTTTGACCGGGTGAGTTACCGTCTGCTGCTCAGGCAGGACAGGACGGAGCTATTCGACTGGGTCAACGCCGCCCAGGACAATCTACTTCTGAATCAGCCCAATATCCGCAACCGTCTCAACGACAAATACGAGCGTTCCAAGGGCTTTCCCCTGGTGCTTACCCCAGAAGAGCAGGCCTACCTGCAAGAAAAGAAAACACTCAGAGTTGCCGTCCTGATGAACAACAAACCCTTCTTTTGGCAGGATGCTGACGGAACGTGGGCCGGAGCCACAAAAGCCATGCTCGACCAGCTGGAAGCAGATTTGGGCATCAAAATTGAACTGGTGGAAGAAAAATCCCTGACCGAAGTACACCGCCTGCTTAAACGGGGCACAATTGATATGGTTGCTGATGTACCCTGCGATTTCAGCTGGCTGGAAGAAATTGGTCTGCTTCCCACCCAGCCCTATCTCGATATCGGCTTTGTGCCCATCACCAAACACGGCGGCACTCTGCCGAAATCCCCCAAGGTGGCAGCCGTGGACGGCCTCTTTGAAACCGTCACTTTTGTCAAGGCCAGCTATCCTGAAGAACAGATTCTCTACTGCAAAAGTCTGGAAGAATGCTGTTATGCCGTCAGCAACGGCCTGGCAGATATCACCTACATCCCCCGGGCAACGGCCCCCACCCTGCTGGAATCTTCCTCTGCCTACAACCTGTCAGCAGACACAGAACAGGTCTTTACCAGCACCATCAGTCTGGGGATTTCCCAAAACGCCGACAGCCGGCTCTGGCAGATTCTCAACAAAGAAATCAACCATCTGCCTCCCGGAATGTTGACTACGGCTCTAAATCAGGGAACCCATGAGCACATCCGTCATCTCAGTCCGCGCTATCTGCTTTACCACTATCCGCAACAATCTGCCCTGCTGATTTTTCTCACCATGAGCATCATCATGGGCATTATCTACTATCGTTCCCGCCACCATCGTCAACAGCTGGCGGACATGGAAACTCTGACCTATCGGGATGACTTCAGTCACCTTCCCAATAGGCGCTATCTGGAGCACAACCTCGTCCCCCTGATGGAAAAAATTCCGCCAGGCCCACAAAAGCCAGCCTGCTATCTGGCACTATTTGCCACAACTCCCAAAGAATCCATTGCTAACCGCCATCTTTTGGCTGTGCCCATGCAGGAAACGGCCCAACTCTTAGCGGATAAGGAATGGGTACTGGCAGCGGTAGCCGGAAATGTCACTGGGGAACTTATCTGTCTCTGTGCTGCCCAAAACAGCAGACAGATGTTGAACTTTGCCGCTGAAATGGTCACCGACCTGAACAACCAGCAGGAGGAAATTCGCTGGCAGGCAGGCTGCTGCCCCATGGCAGGCAACAGTCTGACTCAGGCCGAAGAACGGGCTCTCCAAGCCTGTCAGGAAGCCATGAAAAAAGAAACTCCCGCCCGGATTTGGGATAAAACATTGTAACTATGAGGAGGAACAACCATGAGCAAATTACCGGTTATCTTAATCGTTGATGATGATGAAATGAATCTTACTATGGCAAAGTGTATTCTGGAGAAGAAAGTGCGGGCCGAAATCCTGACCACCACCAGCGGCTCCGGCTGCCTGAACATCCTGCAAAAACGTCAGGGAGCCATTGACCTGATTCTGCTCGACATCGCCATGCCTGCTATGGACGGCATTCAAACCCTCTCGGTCATTCGGAAAAATCCCGCTTACACCGATATGAAGGTCATCTTTCTTACCGCTGCCGCGGACAAGAACACCATTATCAAAGCCAGTCAGCTCAAAATCGCGGACTATGTGAAAAAGCCCTTCACCCCTGAGGACCTTATCGCCCGGGTGGAAAAACAGATTTTCCCGCCCATCGAAGACCCCGAAGTCAACGATATCTTCAAGGCTTTGGATAATTTAGGACTCTAAGGAGCAAATTATGGGCGGTCATAACGAGCAAGATTATCGCCAGCGAAGCGGCCTGCTGGAGGACGTAATCATTCCCCTGAGCCGCCGCCTGCGCCAAATTGCCTATCTCAAGGCCATTCGGGAATCCTTCTGCCTGATGATGCCGGTCATTATTCTGCTGACGCTCATCCATATGACCGGCTATCTGCTATGCAATCCCACAGGCCCCTTGCTGGGTGAGGACTGGCTGGGACTGGGCAGTATCCTTACTGGCGGCCTCCATGACCAGGCATATCGGGAATCCTCCTTCTTTGCCTTTTGGAACCATATCCGTGAGTATCTGGAAGTCACCAATATCTTAAACTCCCTGCTCTTTGCCATGGTACTGACCGTCAAGCTGGCAGACCTTTGGCAGGGAAATAAGTATCTGGCCCTTATCTGCACCGTAGCAGCCTATCTGTTTTTAATCACCGCCTTTCCGGGAAACGGCCACGAACTTGCCCTTTACTTTACAGGACGGGGCTTTTTTCTGGCGCTGCTCATTGCCACGTTCAGCACACTCATGTTCAGCCGCCTGTCCCGGCTGAACTTCCTGCAGCTGCCGGTAGTGCCGGGACTGCCGCACGAGATGGCGCTTTCCCTGAAACTGCTGATTCCTCTAAGCTGCACCCTGCTGGCCTCCCTGCTCACCGCCTTTGCCTGGATATCCGTGGAAAGCTCCCTGCTTTCCCTGCCCACCCTGCTGGCCAATGCCATCAATGAAAGCGTCGCACAAAGCCCCGCGCTGGCCATCGGCTACGAACTCATCCGCCGCCTGCTCTGGTGGCTGGGCCTGAACGGCAACAGCCTCACCTACTTTTGGAGTGAGGCCTTCTATATCCCCGCCCAGACAGCCAATGAAATCGCCGGCGGCAAATTCGTCTTTACCGCCGAATTCTTCGACGCCACCTCCATTTCCCTGTTGGGACTGGCCATTTCGGTCTGGGTCTTTGCCTCCCGGCAAAGGCTGCGGCGGCTGTCATCCTACTGCTTTCCCTTCATGCTGCTTTCCATCAACGAGCCCTTCCTCTTTGCCCTGCCCATCGTCCTCAATCCCATGTTCCTTGTCCCTTATCTGCTGGCTCCCATGCTCAATGTGCTGGTGGGCTGGCTGGCCATTCATTGGGACATTGTTCCCCTGTTCCGCTATACGGTCGAGTCCAACGCCCCGGTGCTGCTGCAAGGCTGGCTGGCCACCGGCGATATCATGGGCGCAGTATTGCAGCTGGTTTGGCTGAGCCTGGATATCGTTATCTATACCCCCTTTGTCATTATTTTTAACCTGCTGACCCAGGATGAAGACCAACCGGAGGAGGCGCATCCCCATGAAGCTTAGCAGTCACGATATGCTGAAACGCCGCTTTGTGGCCTTTGCCCTGCTGCAGGCCTTCCTGCTCTGTCTGGCCATCTTCCTCTCCATCAACTACTTTGGCTCGGCCATCTGGGAAAAACGTGACGCGGTGGGCCTGATTCTCGCCAGTCCCAAAGATGCTCCGGGCTGGCCCCGGGAAATGGCACAAGGACTGCAAAAAGCCTGTAATGCGCGAAGTTTTAACCTCTACATTGAAGACAATGTGAACAGCGACGACAATAGCCTTGCTCAGGTAACGGAAAACCTAGTCAACAAAGGGGTCAAAAAAATCTTTTTGGCCAACCCCGGCTATCAGCACAATTTGGAAGGCATTGCCCTCCGCTATCCTCAAGTGGAATTTTATGCCAACTCCGTAGGCGAGACCATTTCCGACCGCATGTTCAACTACTCCATGCGCTACCACGAGGTACGGTATATGGCAGGAATACTCGCAGGTCTGCACAGCAAATCAGGCATTGTGGGGTATCTGGCCCCCTTCCCTGCACTGGAAACCCGCCGGGATGTCAACGCCTTTGCCTTAGGCGTGCTGAAGGTTCGCCCGGAGGCCCGTATTCTCGTCCAATGGACGGGCCAATGGATTTCCCCGGAAAAGGAAAATAAGGCTCTCTATATCCTAAAACACGAAGGGGCCGATGTGATTACCTATTTTGCCGCCTCCCAGCATATCGCACAGGAAGCAGCCGGCCTGGGCCTTGACTACATAGACTTCCATGCAGCCGGACTAAACGCCTCCTCACACTGCATTGCCTCCGTGGAAACAGACTGGCAAAAGGTCTATGACAAGCTTCTGCACAGCAGCGGCCGCAAAACCGCCAACAAAGTCTACTGGCAGGGCATGCTGGATGAGGTAATCAACCTGCGGCTGTCTCCGGGACTCACGCCCCGCGAAGAAGCACTGGTATTGCGGGCACGGCAGGAACTCCTGCAGGGTTATCCCGTCTTTTCCGGCAATATCGTGGACCGCGAAGGTCATGTACGCTGCCGCGAAGGGGAAGTTATCGCCAACAACAGCCTGCGGGAAAAAATGGACTGGCTGGTGAAGGGAGTGGAAATCATTGAAGCAAAATAAACGCATACTCAATTTCTCCCTGCAACTGCTGGGACGTTTTATGATTTTCTTTGCCATCCTGCTGCTGATTGGCTTTGCCCTGCAGAGCAAGATGAACGACTCCCTGAACCGGGAAGTGGAAAAATTCAGCACCCACCAGGGAGAATCGCTGGCCTTCCTCTACCATAATCTGCTGCAGACGGAAATCGCCGACCTCAACAAAACTGCCATGCTGATTGCCGCCGAAAAAATAACCCCGGCCAACGGTGTACAGTCCATCAGCGACAAGGGGCAGTTAGGCGGCCTGCTGGACATCAATGGCAAAACGCTATGGGGCGTAGCCCTGCCCGCTGAAGTAAAACTGCAATGCGCCCGCACCCTGCAGGGAGAACCCAGCTGGCGCTACTACAAGGATGTGGGGCTGTTGGTGATGGTCCCCGTCTATCAGGGAACCACCGCCCGCTATTTACTCTGCAAGCTCCACATTGTCGCTTTGACAAGATGGACAAACAACTTTCTTTCCAAGTCCTCCATGATATATAAACAAATTATTAGTTAATTCTCTTAATTTTTCTTCAAAATAAGTCATATGTTCTATTCTCTCAGTTAATAACAAAATATTCTTGCCCTCCCTAAATTCTTCTTTAATATTATTAATAATTTTTTCATTTCTTTTACTATCTTTTACAATCAAATTATTAATTTCATTAATTGAATAATCTGTTATTTCGTTATTAACATTAGATAAATGATTATTTTTTACATAAACCTTCATAGGAAGATTTAAGTCTTTATTAAATTTCTTAAAATCAACTTCATATCTTATATCACCACATTGCATTTTTATAATAGGCGTGTGTCCATTCTCCCTATTTGGAGTTGCTGTTACTCCATATACATACTTTGCATTTACAGTATTAACAGCACTCTCGTATGTAAAAGCAGCTAAATGATGACATTCATCTATAATAATCATTCCATAATTT
>CADBYQ010000015.1 GCA_902798865.1 Pseudoselenomonas ruminantium
GCACCGATAAGGGTACCATTTCCTCCCAGGCAGGCCCCCAGGGCCAGGCTCCACCACATGGGTTCCAGATTTGAAAGGCCCATCTGGCCCATATCCTGAATCAGAGGAATCAACGTAGCCACAAAGGGAATGTTATCGATAAAAGCAGAAGCAAAGGCACTCATCCAGAGAATCAGCATGGCCGTCATGGGCACATTGCCGTTGGTCAGCGCCAGGGCTTCTGCCGCCATAGCCTTGATTACGCCCGTTTCCACCAGCGCACCGACGAGCACGAACAGACCGGCAAAGAAGAAGATGGCCAGCCATTCCACTTTGGAGAGGACTTTAGCAATCATGGCTTCATTGCGGGTGTAGGTGATGAGGAGCAACAGACCTGCGCCCGTAAGCGCTGCCGTAGCGGTTTCAAGCCCCAAAGCCCCATGCAGGGTAAAGAGCGTAATCGTGAAGAAGATAACGCCCAGGCATTTTTTGAGCAGAGCCTTGTCGGCAATCTGACTCTTGGCATTGAGGCGCATAACCTTATCCTGCAATTCCGGCGTAGTCTTGAGCTTGCTGCCGTAGAGCGCTACGAGAACGCCCTGCACGACGATGAAGATAACGACCGATACCAGCGTCATGTTCTGAATGAAGTCCATAAAGCTCAGCCCCACGGCGCTGCCAATCATGATGTTTGGCGGGTCACCGATAAGGGTGGCCGTACCACCGATATTCGACGAGATAATCTGCGCCATCAGATAGGGCTTTACATCCACCTTAAGCTGCGACGTAATGCTGAACGTGATGGGCACGGTCAGCAGCACCGTGGTCACGTTATCGAGCAGGGCCGAGCAAACTGCCGTGATGGTGGACAGCGCCACCAAAAGCGCCACAGGCTTAGCCTTGACCTTCTTCGCCGCCCAAATGGCGAGGAAGTTAAAAAGCCCTGTTTCACTGGTGATATTGACAATAATCATCATGCCCATCAAGAGCCCTAAGGTATTAAAGTCAATATGATGAATGGCGGTTTCCTGACTGATGATGCCGAAGAGAATCATCAGCATAGCGCCAAAGATACCAACAATGGTGCGATGTACCTTTTCCGAGATAATCAAGGCATACGCAGCCACGAAGATAACAATGGCTATCGTTGTTGAAGTCAATTCTTCCCCTTCTTTCTTTTCGTCATCCCTAAAACATTATTTATTCTTTTCTTTCGCCCAGCTGTCACGCAGGCCAACTACGCGGTTAAAGACCAGTTTATCCGGCGTGGTATCCGGGTCAATCACGAAGTAACCCGTACGCAGGAACTGATAATGCTTGCCGGCAGCCTGCAGCTTCACGCTGGGCTCAACCAGGGCATTGTCGATAACTTCCAGAGAATTCTTGTTGAGGGCGCCGATGAAATCGTCCGGCAGGTTGCCGTTTTCATCGGTTTCCAGCAGGTAGTCATAGAGACGTACTTCTGCCGGCAGGGCCGTCTTGGCAGCTACCCAGTGAATGGTGCCCTTGACCTTGCGGCCAGCAGTTGCGCCGCCCGTCTTGGAATCGAGGTCAGCCGTGCAGCGCAGCTCTACGACATTACCCTGCTCATCCTTGATGACCTCTTCACATTTGATGATATAGGCGTGTTTCAGACGAACCTCTCCGCCCGGTTTCAGACGGAAGAACTTCTTAGGCGCATCTTCCATAAAATCTTCCTGCTCGATGTAGATTTCACGGGAGAACGGAATGAAGCGATGGCCGCCGTGCATGGGGTTGTTGTCCCCTAAGAGCCATTCTTCCTTGTCTTCCGGATAGTTCGTAATCACGACCTTCAGCGGACGCAGCACCGCCATAATGCGGTCAGCGTTTTCATTGAGGTCAGCGCGCACGCAGGATTCGAGCATAGCCACATCAACGAGGCTGTTGCCCTTGGCCACACCGATTTCCTCGCAGAACTTGCGCAGGGAAGCCGGCGTAAAGCCACGGCGGCGCAGACCGGAAATGGTCGGCATACGCGGGTCATCCCAACCGCGCACATGACCTTCTTCCACGAGCTGACGCAGTTTGCGCTTGCTGGTCACGGTGTTCGTGAGGTTCAGACGGGCAAACTCAATCTGACGCGGACGGGTATTGACGTCAAAACCCAGGTTTTCGAGCAGCCAATCATAGAACGGACGATGTTCTTCAAATTCCAGCGTGCAGACAGAATGCGTAATGCCCTCGATGGCATCGGACAGCGGATGGGCAAAGTCGTACATCGGATAGATGCACCAGGCATCACCCGTGCGGTGATGATGGGCATGGGCAATGCGGTAGATAACCGTGTCGCGCATAACCATATTCGGCGAAGCCATGTCGATCTTGGCGCGCAGCACCTTTTCCCCATCAGCAAATTCGCCAGCCTTCATGCGGGCGAACAAATCGAGGTTTTCCTCCACGCTGCGATTGCGGTACGGGCTTTCCTTACCCGGCTCCGTCAGCGTGCCGCGATATTCCTTAATCTGGTCAGCCGTCAAATCATCGACATAGGCCAGGCCTTTTTTAATGAGTTCTACGGCATAATCATAGAGTTTGTCAAAGTAGTCCGAGGCATAGTACATACGATTCTGCCAGCTGAAACCGAGCCAGCGGATATCTTCCTGACTGGTATCCACATATTCCGTGTCTTCCTTGGTCGGGTTGGTATCATCAAAACGCAGGTTGCAAAGACCGTGGTTGTACTCTGCCAAGCCAAAGTTCAGGCAGATGGATTTTGCATGGCCGATATGCAGATAGCCATTGGGTTCGGGTGGGAAACGGGTGTGAATCCCCTCGGTGTATTTGCCATTCTTCTGGTCTTCCTCAATCGCATTCTGCACAAAATTCGTGGCGATTGTCGTATTTTCTGCCATTATATTCTCTCCTTTATTTACGCCGGCACAACATCCGGTGCCGCGCATTTCTTCTCTATATATGCCCACAGGCGGTCAACACCTGTCTGTACGCCCTCCTGCTCCGGCAGGTGGTCGATGACTTTCTGAATATAGCCGCGCTCAACCATCTTCTGCAACGTCCAGCCAAAGTTCACATCATAAACCCACAAGAGACGTACCAGCCTGCGGTCGCCCAAGGTCTTGAGCATATGGTAATCCGCCTGCTTTCCTTCCACAAAAGCATCAATAAAATCCGGGCTGATGAGGTCCGTGGATTTCGATTTCATGAATTTGGGCGCCTTATCCGCATTTTCCGGGTCAAGGAACGGCGCCAGTACGCGGTAAATATCCAACTTATCCGCATCCCGCAGGAGTTTGGCAAAAAGCAGATACTTGCCCGTGGCATCGGCAGGAATTTCCTTCTTATTATGATACTTGATGGCATAGCGAACCAAATCCGCATCTTCGGCAGATAAATCTGCCATATACGGCATTTCCTCTGCCAGCACCTTGAGGCCCAAATCCGCATGGTCTTCCGACTGCGCATCATTAAAAGTCTTGTAAATGCTGTACTGCCGGAATCGGCCCACATCATGGAACAGCCCCATGACTTCCGCCAGCTGCACATCATGTTCACTAAGCTCTAAATGCTTGGCCAGTTCCCGGGCAATGGCGGTCACATAACCTGTATGTTCTCTCTTGATGCGGATACCCTGCATGACTTCTTCATCATCGGTGACGAATTGATTCATATAGTCATCCATCCAGGTATGCATTTTCTTTAACAATTCGTTCAATTACTTATCCCTCTTTACAATGAAGTACACCTCATTATACTACGAAGGTAATGCTCACGCAATATTTACCAAAATTCCCAAAGCCTGCAATTCCTGCCGAATCGCCGTCAGTGCCTCCTCATCCGGCACCCGCACAGTATGAATATGCACGCCCCCCGTCACGACGAGCAGGGGATTGGCCTGACATTTCTTCATCTTCGTGAGGAAGTTCTTGATATCCCGGCGGCTCTCCAGCAGCAAATCGCTCTTTAACGGGCCATAGACCGGATGCTCCACGATAACATCCAGCACCGCTCCGCCATTATCCACAATGGCATTAAGCTCCGCTTCCATATCCTCTGCCGAATGCTGACAGACGAGCGTGACCTTCTGCTGGCTGGGTTCATCCTCGGGCATGATATAGCCGCGGGGCGTCGCAAAAATCTTCTGCCCCTCTGCCCGCAAAATGCTCACATCACCCACAATAATCTGCCGGCTGACCCCGAGTTCCCGGGAAAGCCTTGTGCCGGTCAAAGGCTGTGTGGCTGCCTGCAAACGCCGCAGGACTTCTGCCCGCCGCTCCTCTGTGGTCATCGAAATCCCTCCTCTTGATTTTGGGTAACAAAAAAAGCTGCCTTACGGCAGCTTAAATTTCAAATGGTGGGCGATAACAGGATCGAACTGCTGACATCCTGCTTGTAAGGCAGGCGCTCTCCCAGCTGAGCTAATCGCCCGAAATTGGTGACGCGTATGGGATTCGAACCCATGAAGCCGCCGTGAAAGGGCGGTGTCTTAACCACTTGACCAACGCGCCATGGCTCCCCGAGCAGGATTCGAACCTGCGACATATGGATTAACAGTCCACCGTTCTACCGGCTGAACTATCGGGGAATTCCTTGGTGTGTCTCACCAACGAATATTATTATACGACACCTTTCCGAGGAATGCAACCCCTTTTTTTAATTTTTTTCAAAAAAAATTTAAATTATTTTTTGACCAGTCAAAAAGGCGGCAATTCCGCTGTCGTTATTGCTCAGTGTAACGGCCTTGGCCACGGCTTTGACATCAGCATGAGCATTGCCCATCGCGACGCTCATGCCCGTATACTCTAGCATCGCCAGGTCATTGTAGTTATCGCCAAAGGAAAGCGCCTCTGCCTTGTCAAAGCCATAATCCTTCAGCATAACTTCAATCCCCGCCGCCTTGGATACGGCTCCATCCATAATTTCAAGCAGGATATCCGAGGAACGCGCTACCTGAAACTGCGGATAATGCTGCTGGAAATATTTTTCCGCACTTGCGCAATCCGTCGGTTCAGCCATAAGGAGAATTTTATGCGGTAAAGTCCCCTGCGCAAGCAGGCTGTCAAAATCGGCCTGCTCCGCCTGCGCCGAGGTGATCTCTTCCTCGCGCTTCACGCGCGCATCCTGCTTATCCGTCACATACCAGTGATGGCCGCTGTAAAAATTCACCGTCACCGCGGGGAATTTTTCACCAATCTCCGCTAACAGCTCACGCACAGGCTCAGCCGCCATATAGGTGCTGGCAAGTTCCCTGCCCTCACGGTCGAGCACATAGGCACCACTATAGCAGATAATGGGCATCTTGATTCCCATATCCTCCGTAATCGGATAAATCGCCTCCGGCATTCGCGCCGATACCAGCACAAAGGGAATATCTTTTGCCACCAGCTTTTTTACGGCATCCTTCGTCTGACTGGTCACTTCATGCTGACTCGTCAGCACCGTGCCGTCAATATCGGAAAAAACAATCTTTACATCTGTATTCGTCATAATAATCCCCCCAAGGATATTATGACATAAAATCATATGTTATGCTACCTTTATATTCTGTCCCGCTTGGCATCTTCGGCGATAAGTTCTTCGAGCCTTCCCACAGTCATATCTTTTTCGGAATAGACGGTGATGCCGTGTTTCTGCAGGAGCGCCGTGGTTACCCCCTGCCCTTTGACTTTTTTGCCATCAAAGCTGCCGCCATGAATTTTCTTTACGCCACAGGATGGGCTGCCTTCTTTGAGGATAGCCACTTTGGCATGATAGGCTTCGGCGATTTTGAGCACCTTATCGGCGCCCGTCAGCAGGTACTGGGTAGTATCCATGCCGTTTTCATCCACGGCTTTCGCCTTGCCCGTGAGAACCTTTTTGCCATTGCCGCCTTGAATCTCCATCGCGGGCCTTGGGCAGGGCAGCATGGCGAAGCATTCGGGGCAGACGGCGATAAAGCGGCCCCGTTCATTGTATTTCAACAACAGCTCATGGGTGTTGGCACCCCCGCTGAATTTAACCTTATGACCCAGCAAGCAGGCACTGACCAAAATCATCTTCGATACCCCTTTCTCCCAAACACACACATATTTATACCCAGTTTCTTCGCCAAGGACTCCAAAGAATCCTCTTTTAATTCCTGTCCGGCTGCCAAAGGAATTGCAGCACAGGTGCGGGCATCATCCATGGCATTATGATGATGGAAATCAATATGCAGATGCGTGCCCACGGTATCCAGCTTGTGATTCTCCAAAAACGGCCAGGCCTTGCGGGCAATGGCTACGGTATCGCAGTAGGCAAAATCCGGTGTCGGCAGGCCTTCATCTGCGAGACACGCACTCAAGACCCCCATATCAAATTTCGCATTATGCGCCACCACAATTTTCCCTTCGAGATGGCTTTTAAGTTCCGGCCAGATTTCGGCAAAGGTCGGCGCATTTTTGGTATCATTAGGTGTAATGCCATGAATCTGTATATTGAAGTAATTGTACTTATTCATGGGCGGCTGAATCAGCGAGTAGTATACATCCTTCATTTTGCCATCTTCCACGGCGGTGACAGCCACACTGCAGGCCGAATTGCGGCAGCCCGTGGCTGTTTCAAAGTCAATGGCCGCAAAATTCATCATAAATCAATCGTTCCTTCTTTTCTTACTTATATAACTTTCATCAATCGAATAAAAAACGGACAAATCCACCTAGGCCCAAGCCCAGGTGGATTCCCCATTATTTATTCAATTATAAATTAGCGCTTGCTTTTCAGATATTCGTCAATAGCGGCAGCTGCCTTGCGGCCTGCACCCATGGCGAGAATTACCGTAGCGGCACCCGTGACGATATCGCCGCCGGCAAATACACCCGGCTTGGACGTTGCCCCAGTTTCCTCGTCAGCAGCGATATTGCCGCGCTTCGTCGTGTCAAGGCCCGGCGTGGTCTGGGAAATAATCGGATTCGGGCCGGTACCGATGGATACGATAACCGTTTCCACATCCAGATCAAATTCAGAACCAGCGACAGCTACCGGACGGCGGCGGCCGGATTCATCAGGCTCGCCGAGTTCCATCTTGATGCAGCGCATGCCACTCACCCAGCCGTTTTCATCCCCAAGAATTTCCACCGGGTTGTTGAGGAGCTTAAATTCAATCCCTTCCTCTTTAGCATGTTCCACTTCTTCCTTACGGGCAGGCAGTTCCGCCTCGCTGCGGCGATAGACGATATAGACCTTTTCCGCGCCCAGACGCAGCGCCGTGCGGGCCGCATCCATGGCCACGTTGCCGCCGCCGATAACGGCGACCTTCTTGCCAATCTTAATCGGCGTAGCATATTCCGGGAACTTGTATGCCTTCATGAGGTTGCAGCGCGTCAGGAATTCATTGGCGGAATAAACGCCGCTGAGGCTTTCACCCGGAATACCCTGGAAACGCGGCAGGCCGGCACCCGTGCCGATGAACACCGCATCAAAGCCTTCTTCTTCCATGAGCTCATCCACCGTGAACAGGCGGCCGGCTACGGAGTTGAGTTCAAACTTCACGCCGAGTTTGGCGATGTTGTCGATTTCTTTCTTCACGACCTCATCTTTCGGCAGACGGAATTCGGGAATGCCGTAGGACAGCACGCCGCCCGCCTTATGCAGGGCTTCAAATACCGTTACCTTGTAGCCCTTCTTGGCCAAATCGCCGGCACAGGACAGGCCGGAGGGGCCGGAGCCGATTACGGCTACCTTCTGTGCGTCCGCAGCATATTCGATGGGCTTAACTTCTTCATTCTTGGCCATATAGCGGTCCGCTACATAGCGCTCCAGACGGCCAATACCGACGGATTCGCCCTTCTTGGCCAGCACGCAGTATTTTTCGCACTGGTTTTCCTGCGGGCAGACACGGCCACAGACAGCCGGCAGCGCATTGGCTTCCTTGATTTTTTCAATGGCGCCGTCAAAATCGCGCTCTTTAATCTTGCCAATAAATTCCGGAATATCTACGGACACCGGGCAGCCCTTGCGGCACTGCGGCACTTTGCAGTGCAGGCAGCGCTCTGCTTCGGCTACTGCCGTTTCCTCATCGTAGCCCAAAGCTACTTCATCAAAGTTATGGGCGCGAACCTGCGGGTCCTGCACCGGCATTTCATGTTTCTTCAAAGACAAAGCCATCGTTTATTTCCTCCCCAAACCAATGCGGCAAATATGGTCCTTTTCCTCAGCCTCCATATCGCGGTACATGCGCTGGCGGCTCATGAGTTCGGGGAAATCTACCTTATGTGCGTCAAATTCCGGGCCATCCACGCAGGCAAACTTCGTTTCGTCGCCTACGGTTACACGGCAACCGCCGCACATGCCCGTGCCGTCTACCATGATGGGGTTCAGGCTGACCACCGTCGGAATGCCGAGCTCACGCGTAGCATCGGCCACGCTCTTCATCATGATAACCGGGCCGATAGCCGTAATCTGGGCAATCTTTTCGCCGCGGTTCACGAGTTCCTGCACCGCATAGGTGACAAAGCCCTTGATGCCGCGAGAACCATCATCCGTTGTAATCAGGATTTCATCCGTTACCTCAGACATTTCCTTTTCCATAATCAGAATGTCCTTGGTCTTGGCACCCATGATGGCGATAACCTTGTTGCCTGCTTCCTTCATCGCGCGGGCAATCGGGAAAGTCGGCGCAACACCGATACCACCGCCCACAACAACAACCGTGCCGTCAAACTTCTTGATTTCCGACGGCTGTCCCAAAGGACCGGCAAAGTCCACAATACTGTCACCGGCTTCTTTTGCAGCCAGCGCCATCGTGGAGGCACCGATTACCTGGAATACGATGTTGATGATGCCTTTTTCGCGGTCAAAGTTCGCGATAGTCAGAGGAATGCGCTCACCTTCCTCGTCCACCCGCAGAATAATGAACTGGCCAGCCAGACATTTCTTCGCCACGCGCGGGGCTTCGATATCCATGGAGTAAACGCTGGGCGATAACTCCTCTTTCTTCAGAATCTTAAACATGATTCACTCTCCTAAAATACACAAATAGACTTTATCAAGCAAACACGCCTGCTAAATACTCTTCCAGGTTGGTCTTGATGGGCATCAGATAGACATTGGCTTCCTGCTTGTCCGCCATTTCCATGACCTGACGGGAAAAATCCACGCTCCACTCCAAGGTCGGCGCAAAGTTCTTCGGGAAGATGACGTTGTTCTTGCGCTCCCAATAGCTCTGCGAGGCCGCCGTGACCACCGGCGATACGCCCCAGTAGACATCAAGCCCATCAAGCATATCCATGTAGATTTCCAGCATCCGCATGTCGAAAAACGGCTGCGTGAAGAAACCTGCCGCTCCTGCCTGCACCTTGCGGCGGGTACGGTAAAGCTCATGGCGCATGGAACTTCTGTACTGGTCAATGCCCGCATAGACCTTAACTTCCGGCATTTCCTCGCGGAACTTGCGGATAACGTCCGTGGATTCCGTCGGATAAACCTCATGGGTCATGCGCTGCGGCGGGTCACCCTGCACCACCAGGACTTCCTTGATGCCCTTTTCCCGCAGATAATCCTTCATGGGCAGCTCTTTGTCCAAATTAATCTCCATGGCGCGGATATGGGGCATCCACGTGGGGAAATACTCCTGCGCCATCGCCGAACCTTCCCAACTGCGAATGTCAAACCGCAAGAGGTCAGGAATATTAATGACGTCAATCTTGCCTTCGTACTTCTGTAAAAGCGTAAGTTCCCCACGCAAAGTTTCTTCATCGCGAGGAATAAGCTCTACGGATACTCGTTTCATAAGCCGCCTCCAGACTACCTGTTAATTTGTAAAGCATAATAAGCTACATGAATACTATTGTAATGTCTTTTTTATGAAAATGCAAGCATTCAGCAATGTCACCTTCGCTAAAAAAATATGACCGGTTCGCAAACTAAGAGGGCTGCGCAGAGGTGATTCCTCACCCTTCACAGCCCTCTCTGAGAAATGTTCATTTTACGCATTTGTATTCTCCTGCTTTGCGGATATTGCGTCTGCGGTAATAGCATTTGCTTTCATTACCCGTATTTTGTAATTTTTTGACCGGCGCCGCACATCTTTCTCCTAAACATATTAAAAACAAGGCTATACGAAACTATCCGTAAGCCTTGCCGTGTGAGTTTTATGAAATTAAATCTGCCCAATCATCTTATACAGCTACTCTCATAATTTAGTATAAACTCTGAAAGTCCTTGATACATAAGGGGTGAGGCGTTTTACCAATTTCATAAGTTAGTATAATTTCTTACCATTATAAAGACTGGTGGCCCTACAGTGGCCCTACTTTTTGGGTATCAGGAAAGGTTGTTTACAATTGGCTTGTCAAGTTGACAAGTCAATTTTTTATTGGTACTTTGGGGTGTTGCCCGCCCAGCGGCGCTCCCTGCTTTGGTGGACGCTGGCGCTTATCTGCGACCTTCGACCGCCGCTTAACTGCCAGCGTCCACGTCGCAGAGGAACACCGCCCCCACCCTCATCCCGCAACACAAGAAGCACCACTGTCAGGCAGGGGCGGACTGTACGGCTGCATTCCCTCGTTTCTCCTTCCGGATGGCCATGCACTGACGTACCACCAGCACAGAGCCATCCTCCCTCCGGCACTCGGTCACTTAGCCGTACAGACCGCCCCCGCGCATAAAAGCAACAGGCAACGGGTGTCCGTTGGCTTGGGTGGACAGGAATGCTGGCCTGCCTGTGCAGTCCAGCATATCCAGTCCACGTCGCCACAGACACCTGCTTACTTGACCAGTCAATCTTGATTTAGGTAAACATGTTTCAAAAGGATAATGCGTAAGGTTTGTGTGGCGGGACGTGCTTTGCACCTCCCGCAAGGTACAATCCGGCATCCGCAGGCCGTGGCGTTGTCGTTCATCAGTGGCTGGATGGAGGACGGCACTGCGGGCAGGGGGCCGTCTCTGCACATGGACGCATCCGCGTCCACTATCCGCCCCCTTTCCCCCTACGGCCCCGACCAGCGAGGCCTACCCTCTTTCCCCCGATTTCCTGCCCTGCGGTGCTGTGGCTCCTCGGTCAGGCGGGGAATAAGGTGCTGCGGATTAGGGGGACAGGGGGCTTGGCAGCCCTCCCTGCGGTCGGGACGACTACGGCGGCCAGCGAGAGCGGAGCGGGATAGCTCGCGCCGCCATACCACCTGCCCGCAGTGCCTTGGTGTGGCCTCATGGGCTATCTGCAGCCTGCTTGTCGTTCATGCGTATGGGTTTGTGTCCGTCTGCTCGGGTGGACGGAAAACCGTCCACTTCGCAGCAGACACTTTTCGTTGTTATTGATGGTGCATATATAGGAAGAAACTGGTTCGGTTATACTGTAAGTGCAAAATTGACCAGTCAGGCGGGGCAGGACAGCGCGGCTTCATTCCTGCGGCGTTTTGGTCGTCAAGCTCCTGCCTGTGCGGGTGCTCAAGTCTTCGCACTGTTTCCGCACAGGTAGGAGTTTTCCTCCCTGCAGCCTTAGTCATTCCGCCCCACAGACCTGCCCGGGCACATGCGGTCACAGGTTACGAGTGTCCGTTGCTTTTGGTGGACAGCTGCGCTGTCCACGTCAGCACAGACACGAAAAAGGATTTCCCGCAAAAACCGCGAACATACTATACATAGAAAATGTAGGAAATGGGGATATTTAAGGGGGGAATTTACATTGGTAAAAAAAATCGCCTTAGCTACCTTGGCGGCCTTTTCGCTGATGGTGGCCACACCTGCCATGGCCACGGATTATCTGGCCAATCCACGTTCCATGAAGTTCCATTACAGCACCTGCCGCACCATCAAGCATCCGGAGAATTTCATTCCGTATAGTTCCCGGGAGGCAGCAATTAATGACGGGTATGTGGCCTGCAAGGTTTGCCATCCTTAGAATTTTTGCGTAAAATTTCTTGCTAGTATATAACGGAAATGGTATAATAAAGCTACAAACGGAAAAGAGGGGTAGACCACGAGTTTACACCGGTAGGAGAGTCTTCGGGATGGTGACCTGTGAGGCTCTTTTATTTTTGCCTATACAAAGATACGCGCCACTGCTGTGATGCACTGGCGCGTTTTTGCGTCATCCGTCCGGTTGGTGGGACCGAACTTCCGACAAGTTTAGTGTTTGCCGCTATGGCGTATCATGTCGTAGAGCCATGCAGCCACTAGACTGCTGGCGATACCTACGACAAAGGAAAAGAGTGGGTTATCAACCACGGGCTTCACCTCCCTCGCTGCCGTGGGATTACCATGGTTAGAGGTCGCGGCAATGAATAGTATAGCACAAAAATTCATAATGTGCGCGCATTGTGAACAAAAACTTATACATTTCGTTTTCCCCGCCACAGTGACGACATCGCAAAAGCCCTTGCCAGTATTTAAGGAAAATAGTACAATAAAATTGCGGAACTTATCATAGAGCCATGCAGCCACTAGACTGCTGGCAATATCTACAACAAAAACAAGGTGTCAACCACAAGTTCACACCGGTAAAAGAGCCTGCAGACTGGTAACCTGCAAGGCTTTTTTATTTTGTCCGCAGCCCCTCGACACGAAAGAGGATTTTCCGCCCCAGCCGCGAACATACTATACATAGAAAATGTAGGAAATTGGGATATTTAAGGGGGAAGTTTACATTACTTGCCGCACCATCAAGCACCCGGAAAATTTCATTCCGTATAGTTCCCGGGAGGCGGCGGTAAATGATGGGTATGCGGCCTGCAAGGTTTGTCGACCTTAACCATAGACACGAAAAAGCTGGAACTTGACTGGTCAATCGGACTGGTCAAGCTCCAGCTTTTACTTATTGGCAGGAAGGTTAATGGGGATTTTGCATTACTGCTTTTCCATTCATAAAAATATAGTAGCTTTTTATTTGATAAGGCAACTGCGCTAAGACACGCTTTTGCTTTGGTGTCAAAGTGCTGGTATAAGCATCTCTTTTTTCCCGCAGTAGATAAAACAGTTCTTTTTCTGTAAGTGTTGGATTAGCATCAAGAATTTTTTTTGCTTGATTGAGTGCTACACTATTGGCAAATTCCTCGGGGATAGTAGAGCCAGCAGCTATATGCTTTTTTAGATTTGTTTCCAAAGTTATTTTTCTTTCTATAATCCTATTCAAAGCAACATCTTTTTCATTAATATCTTTGCCAAAAAGGACAGGAGTTGTATGAGTAAGAGCATATCCCAGGCACATAATCCCCATAAACAAGCCGTATCCTCCAAACAAAAAACAACAGATTATCGTCACGCAAATCCAAAAAAATATCAAGCACCCTTTACCACCAAGAAATTTTGCCGTATATTCTTCCGTTTGACGAATTATATCGTTAATCAGTGGTGTATCAATATCGAATTGTTTTCTCCAGTAATTTATACTGCTTGATAAATCACTTGCCATTAGTAGTCTTTGTCGGTTTACGATAACATTTACAATGTCCGTCAATAATTGAGCGCGATTCATTTGTGCCATAGTCAACTCCCTTTTGTAAAACAGGCAAATTGTTGATCCCGTTTCTCATTTAGTTAATGACATTATATCAGGACTCTGCTCGATGACTTAATTAACGATGAAACGTAAGGATTTAACATTTCAGGTTGACCAGCCACCAACTTCCCATTTTTGAAGGAGATAATCACCTGGCTATTCCGATTTTTCCCGCCGTAGAGGAATATAAAACCACCATCCGAATTAGAGTCAACACCTAGAGACATTGGGCATAATGTAAAGCCTAATCCATCGGTAGTAATGCAGTCATTAAAAGATTTGTTATACCCCGTGATAATTATATAGTCAACTTCATACGCAGGCGATGCTTTTACAACATATAGGTATTCTGTTCTAATTGGTTTCGTTCCATAAAAATCACTACTTGTATGGACATCTATGGGGATTCTAGCAAACACCGTAGCTAAAGCGCCGTCAATCTTACATTCTTGCGGCTCACCGTTGCCATAGAATATAAAACCATTTTGGAATGTTGTTATCCCCACTTCTTTGCCGCTGGGGTCTTTTAATTTCACAGTAGTATGGTCACTAGATCTGACTAGAATCTCTGGCTGACCAATGTAATAATACTCTTGAGCATAAGCTATTGAAATTGACAGAAAGGTAAAAAAGGAAAGGGCAAATATTATAATCGGAATAATTTTACGCATCACTTATCCCGCCCTTCTTATGCTTATATAATTCACCTTATTATTATTTTTTTCAACGGCAAAGCGAATGATACATTCTCCCAATTTATCCTCATTAACTTTATACTCTATCAAATCATAATTTCCATACTCTGATGTTTCATAAGCTCCGCCGTACGCTTTGACAGCATCATGAATACTGGATTGTTCATGAATCCCCCTAGATGTTTGTGCATTAGGAGAATTAGAAACAATCATTTGTATTTGACCATTAGCTATATGTACTTCTACATCTTTATATTTTCGTACAGTTACACCGTCACTATTTGTCTTACTCTCAAGAGGTGTCCCCAATATAGAAGTGATTTCACTATCCGTATTGATTAAGGATACCCCGCCAAGGCTTAATGAATCAGATGATTTATTAATAGTCGTTTCATTATTCGTTGAAGAAGTGTTGGTATTGCTATCTTGATTGTTGTTTTTCAGTTTGTTTCTATATGCTATATTTTTACCTATCATATCATCTGGTCTCAGTTTTATTACCTTTATATGTTCTGTTTTCTTGTCCATTTCAAATGCTATATATCCATATTCACCATCCTTCTTTTTAATGCGGTATCTATATATTATTTTTTTATCATCAGTGTATTTTTCATCAGGCTCCCCATAGGCATTTATAAGCGCTTGCTTTGAATCAGAAAAACCAATTCCCAGTTTAGTTTTGAATTTTGCCAATTCATTTTCATCTGTTCTCCCAGTAATTTTTGAGGCGGTTATTGTATCAACCTTTCCATTTTTTATCATTACAGTGATTCCTGTAAGCATATTCCAATATTTTGTATTATCTTTATCTTTACTATCCTTGTTCGATTCAACAAGGTCAAGGTCAAGACTTTCTAACTCACTTCTTGTCATACCTATTTCTATATCATTCAACCGCATATCTGATGTTGCCTTGTACTGCCCACATCCAGAAATACACAGAACAATCATAAGGAGCAGCGCTACATAAATGCTTTTATATCGTTTCATTTCGCTCACCTCTAAAATCTTATCAACAGCATATTTCTATATACTATTTACGATAATCCCCTAAAATTTTATATTTCTCTATGGCCAATCGGCAAATAGACATAAGCGCATAATAATTTACTCTATGCGGATATTTGGAAGCTGGATGATAATAATCTATCACCATTTTTCCATTCCACTCCCCAAACAAAGTCATATCCGTTTTATTATTCTTCCAGTCATCACCCAGTATAACTCTTAGGCAATGGCTGGTATAACCGCATACAATGATGTCAGGATTGATAATATCCAGTTCTCGACGTAAAAAAGCTCTGTCCTCCTTAGCATATTTTTTTTTTTTTTGGTAATCGGAATTCGATTGACCATTACTCTTTTTGACATTAATAACGGCTATGCGGTTTATATTCTGTCGGATATTGGCTTGTATTCTCTTTTGGTCATACTCCTTGCCGTCTCCAAATGCCTGAAAGATAGCCTCCGTCCAAACAGCTACCTTCTTCCACATTTGCCAGGGATTGTCATTTTTCAATTTTTTTGCCAAATCATATCCCTTATCTTTGGAATAGGCTTCTTTCAATAAGTAGCAAATTTTCGGTGTTGGCTGCCCATACCAAACTTCCGGCGATACAATGCCATCACGGATGAATCGCTTATAGCCCTTTCGCTTATGTGCCGCTTCCCATTCTTGAAATAGCGACTCCATTTCTGCTTCTACATTAGCACCCAATCCCCAAACTCTCCCTTCTCAATAACAGGGCGTAAATAATACCATCGTTATATTAACAGTAAAAAAATTCTGTATTTTAGCAGGAAATTGAGGTAAAATGCCGAAATAAGACCAAAAACAGCGGGATTTTCATGCAAATCAAGGATTCCATGGGGCGTAAATGATTCCATGGATTTTTTTACGTTTACGCATCAGCAGGCGCATTGGCCCACTTTAGGAAGGTCGGCGCAGAAACGCCTAATGTCTCTGCGGCCTTGCGGGCGGAGATTTTTCCGGCTTTCCACTGTGCATAGATGGCTGGAAAGCCCTTGGGTTTCTCCATGGGCTTTCTGCCCAGCGTTACGCCTCTTGCCCGCGCCGCTGCCAGTCCCTCCATGGTGCGCTGGTGGTTCATGTTCCGTTCCGTTTCCGCAACGTAGGAAAAGACTTGGATGACCAGATTGGAGATGAGTTTTGCCGTGAGGTCATCCCCGTATTTATTGCGGGTATCGAGGAGCGGCAGGTCGATGACCACAATGGCGGCTTCCTTCTCTTTGGTGATGATGTCCAGCTGACGGGTCATTTCGTCGTAGTTGCGTCCCAGCCTGTCCAGGCTCTTTACCACCAAGGTATCGCCGGGGGTAAGGCGCTTCATCATTTTGGTGTAGGCAGGACGGTCAAAGTCCTTGCCGCTTTGCTTGTCCACAAAGATACATTTCTTCGGAATACCGAAGTCTGCCAGTGCTATCCACTGCCGGTCATCCCGTTGGGAGACGGTGGATACACGGATGTAGCCGTAAACTGTACCGCTCGTGTTCTTGTTCATAAGCAATTCCTCCATTCAACAGGTTTAACAACATGTATATTGTAGAGGAATCCTTGATTGCAAGGAAATTTTATCAACCGCAAAGCGAGCGGCGCTGACTGGTCAATCTGACCAATTAGCGCCGCCCGCTATTTTTTACATCATTTTTCAAACCGCCTAAGTTCCTGGATAAGCTCGCCCAGCTTGTCGGTGAATTTGTCCATCGACTTCTGGAAGCTGGTCAAGAGGTAGAAGGTCACGACAATGGGAAAGCCCACGGCGGAAACGGCGGTGAGGATGGTTTGTTCCATAATATGGCCAAACCGCCGCCTTACGGCAGGGCGGTTTCCTCCACCGTGCGGATGAATGCCCTGTCCAAGGCCACCAGCGGACTGCCGCCCACGAGGAAGGCTTTCTTGACCGCAATCTCATTGGCTGCGGCTTTGACTTCGGCCTCGGTCAGGTCCGCTTTGGGTTCGGTGATGGAAATGGGCGTAATCTTGCCATTTTCCGTTTTGAAATTCATAACCAGTGTGCTTTTCATGATTTATCCCCCCTTAATCATGTTCCTGCGCCAGCAGGCAGGCATCCGTCCGCCCGATGCTTGCTACCGGCAGGGCCTGCAATTTCGCCAGCATGGTGCCAATCTCCAGCAGGTCATCGTCCGCAATTTCCGGATTCACATGGGGAAGGTTCAGATAGCTATAACTGTCCTTCCCGCTGCTGGTCGTCCCGACAATGCGGGTGATTTTCAGTGTGGTCTTCTGTTCGTGTCGCATTTTTTGTCCCTCCTCGTAAAAGCAAAAAGGCCGCCGGATTGTCACCTCGGCGGCCTCTTTGCGAAAGTGACAACCCAATTATATCTAACGCCTAAAGGCGGCAGATAGCTGCAATCTTGTCATTTTCGCATTTGTATTCGGTTAGGGATGCTATAGGAAGTTCCTTACAGTTCTTATTTTAGGGAGTTGACAAGTCAAAGGCAAGGGGAAAATACATTTACCAGTTGCTATTCACCAAAGCTGATGCTTCTTTGTGGGAAAGGGAATAGGTTTCGATAATCTGTGTAATAGCCAAATCCTTGTTTATCTTTAACTTTTTAAGCATAGCCACGGCTTTTTTCAGACTTTCTGCCTCGCCTTCCTTGCGGCCTTCCTCTGCGGCATATCTTAGCTGCGCCGCTTGGTCACGACGGAACTTTTCTGCTTTTTCATAAGACCGTTTGGCCACTTCGTCCTTGGTGAACACGTCTTCCACCTCCATTGCCTCTTGGATTGCGGCCTCGCTTGCCGCGATTTCTGCCAGCTCCTCATCCGGTGTGCTGGGGGAGAAATAGGCAGCCCATTTCTCCATGCGGTTCATTTCTTTTACGTTCTTGCTCTTGAATTTCAGGAGTTCAAGGAAATGGATTTCCAACTTATCCGTCAGCTGGCAGCCGGTCTGCACATCGTAAATGCCAAAGCAGCTGTGCATATTCGGGTATTTACTGCCATCAAACAGGTTGAACCCCAAAATATTGATGGCCACGGTGCGATTTAATTGGTCGTATTCCTCGCCCCGCTTCAAATCGGCGTAGTTGCGCGCCCAATAGAAGACGGAACGCTCCCCCATAGCGGCAAGGGCATTGACCTGCATTTCAATATTGACCTTGGTGCCCGAAGCCGTGCGGCCTAAAATATCCAGCCGTGACTCCTTGCCCTCGTATTCGTCCGCGTCCATTTCCCGGTCAATGAATTCTATATCTTCGATAAGCTCCGTGCCCTGAAATTCAAAAAAGGCGTTGATCAGCGCCAGCGTTATCTGCGGGTGCTTGGCAAAAACGGCCTTGAATACCGCGTCAGCGGATAGATGGCCGCCCTGTGCGCCCTAACACCATCAGCTGCTACTTCGCGTGGCTCCGCAATAAACTGGGTATCAAAAGCACATTTCATATGCTCAGGCACGATATGGCCAGCCGCATGAAAAATTCCAGTCATTTTGACCTCAAAGACATTCAGGCACAGCTTGGCCATGCCAGCATAAAAATCACCATGGATATTTATACCCATCTGGATGAGGAGACACAGCAAAATAAAGTTGGGCAATGGCTGGAAGAAAACTTGACGAATCTGCTGGATAATCCCGCCTCAAAACAACATCAATTATAATCTCGTGGCCCTACTGTGGCCCTACTTTTCCAAAAAAACGCCCCAAAAGGCTCCACGAAAATATCCGTAGA
>CADBYQ010000016.1 GCA_902798865.1 Pseudoselenomonas ruminantium
CGGAGCTGATGGTGGCGCCGCTCTCCGCGTCCACCTTCAGGGTCTGCTCCTGGAAAATGCGCACCGGCAGTTTATCCACCTTGATGGAAAGAACCATGCGAGGATGCAAAGTACGGCGCATCTCCGCCCAGGCCAGGCGAAAAAGCACCAATAGACGCATGATTTTCAGCCCTCCGGTTGCCGAACCGATACAGCCGCCCACGAACACCAGCAGAAAGAGCACATAGCGGTCAAAGGAAGACCAAAGCCAAAATGGTGCCGCGACAAAACCATTGGTCGAGATAAACGACATGGTTTGAAAATAGCCGTAACGCAGACTGGACAGCAGGTCATACTCCCCCGTCCAGTAAAGATGTCCGCTGAGCAGCCCACCTGCCCCCAGTACCACCAGCAGGAAAATCTGTATCTCCGTATCCCGTAGCAGCATAAGCAATTTTTGCCGATTCCATGCCTTCCAGACCAGTAATAAACTAAAGCTGGACAGCAGCATCACCACAAAGGCCGCCAGTTCCAATGCCGGATTATTATAGTAAATAAAAGCATACGCTGATGTGCCGCCACTGGAAGAAATGGTCACCATCGCCCGCAACAGAGCTTCAAATGGATTAAGCCCGGCCAGATAATAGACCACTGCCGCCAGTACGGTTATACAACCATATACCGTTGTCCCCTGCCGGGCAGACTGCGCCATTTTATTCCAAACGGGGCTGAAGAAAATCGACTGCCGCGCCGACAAGGTTATCCCAAAACAGCCGCTGACCTGCGGCAGCACCGTCACCATCGTCACCACAAAAGTCAGACCGCCCAGCCAACTCATAATACTGTGCCATAGAAGCAACGTCCGCGGCAGTTCCAGCCGGTCATACGGCAGACAGGACAGCCCCGTTGTCGTCAGCGAGGACATGGCCTCAAAATAGGCGGCCGCAAAGCTGGGAAAAATGCCGGAAATCGCATACGGCATAAGCCCAACAGCCCCCATCAGCAGCCATACAAAGGCCATGAAAAATACGCCTTCTTTAATGGTCAGCTGTCGTCCCCGGCCCTCCCGCGAACCAAAATCCACCATCTTACGTCCCAAACCATAGGCAAATGCCGCAGGCAGAACAAAAAGCCACGCCTCTGCGTCCTGCCAGATAAGCGCGGCCAAAAAGGGCACCATAAGTGCCCCTGCCATAAGTATTGACATCTGCCCCATCAGGAGCCAAAAGAGTTCCAGCCCTTTTTCCTTTTCCATGCTGTTTTACCATTGACTCCCTTCAGCAAATAGATAAACCTAGCCTTTACAACGCCTTAATTTTTGCCGTTATCGCCTGCAAATCCTCTGCCCCCGGCACATTGGCCAAACGAATTTTATCGAGGACGATTTCACAGCCGCAGGCTTTTAATTCTTCTTCTACCAGTCCGATGCTCTGACCGCCCCAGCCATAGGAACCAAACGCAAAGGCTTTTTTGCCTTTTGGCGCCAATCCTTTCAGATAACACAGGAAGCCGGCAATCGTGGGCATCATCTGATTGTTAATCGTCGGCGAACCAACCGCCAGATATTTTGCCGTCAAAATATCCGTGATAATATCCGACAGATGATTTTCCTTGATATCGTAGAAGCCTACGGATATGCCCTTCTGGGCAAACCCCTCCGCCACTGCTCTGGCCATGCTTTCCGTGGAATGCCACATGCTGTCAAAGACCACTACAGCCCGTTCCTCGGTCTCATTTGCCGACCACTTTTCATACCTATCCATAATATCCTTGATATGCTTGCGCCAGATTACGCCGTGGCCTGTGGCAATCATATTGATTTCCAGACCGCTTAACGCCTTCAGTGCCGTCTGTGCCTGTCTGCCGTAGAGCATCAGGATGTTGGCATAGTATTTCTGACATTCAAACATCAATGTGCCAAAATCCACTTCATCATCAAAACGGCTGCTGGACGCTAAGTGCTCACCAAAGGCATCATTGGAGAACAGGATTTTTTCTTCCGGGCAATAAGTAACCATGCTGTCCGGCCAATGCAGCATAGGCGTGGGCACAAACTGCAAAGTCCGCTTGCCGATGCTCAGGCTGTCCCCGGCCTTTACCCCCTGATACGGAAGGTCACCATAATGCCCCTTCAACCCCTTCTCTCCATTGGGCAGGCTGGTGATTACCTTTGCCTTGGGGGCATGTTCCAGCATAAAGGGAATAGCTCCGGAATGATCCGGTTCCACATGGCTGGAAATAATATAGTCAATTTTTGCGGGATCTATAACGGATTTAATCCGTGCCAAAAGTTCCGGCGCAAAAGCGGCCTTTACCGTATCAATAAGCGTGATTTTATCATCAAGAATCAGATAGGCATTGTAGGTCGTTCCCCTGCCTGTCTGATAGCCGTGAAAGCTGCGCATAGACCAATCAATCGCCCCTACCCAGTAAATGCCCTGTCTGATTTCTACTGCCTTCATAAACCTCGCGCTCCTTTTCTTACTGATTTCATATATTCACTTATTTCCTTATTTCGGCAAAATGCGGTTTATTCCTTCCCCTTAAAATACTTGATAACCTGCTGGGAATACTTGGTTTGAATAAACAGGATTGTACTGTCGCCGGGCATCAATACCGTATGCCCGTTAGGAATGCCGGCCTCGCCATTGCGCACATAAGCACAGACCAGACATTCTCTGGGCAGCTTGACATCCATAAGTTTTTTGCCCGCTACCGGTGCCCCTTCCTGTACGATAACCTCCACGGCTTCAGCCTTGGCGCCTTCCAGCAACGATACCGAAACGACGCCGCCGCGGCGGGCAAAAGCCAGCACTTCACTTGCTGACAAAAGCCTTGCCGACAGAACGATATCCACACCGACCTTTTCCATCAGTTCCACATATTCATTGCGGGACACGCGGACAACAGTCTTGGTCTTATTGCCGGAAAGATGGCGTGCCAACAGAGCCAGCATGAGGTTAAGCTTATCGTCTTCGGTCAGGCATACCACCACATCGGCATGGGCCACATCTTCTTCAATCAGCAGGTCAATATCCGTGCCATCACCGCATACCGCTATGCCATTATTCAGCATCCCCGCCATAATTTGACAGCGCTCCCGGTCAAGGTCTATGACCTTCACCCGGACATTCTGCGCATCCAACTGCTGCGCCAGAGCACGCCCCGCACGGCCGGCACCGATAATCAGCACACGATGCAGTTTGCGCGCATCACGGCGCACGAGTTTTTGGCTGAACTTCTCGATTTCTTCCGGTATACCGATAAAATACGCATTGTCCTGCGACTGAAAACTGTCATCGCCATGCGGGATAATCATGCGGTGATCGCGGAAAATCATACCGGCCAGCACCCCCTGCGGAAGCTGAATATCTTTCAAGGGAATGCCGACCAAGGGGGATTTGCGATGGATTTTTGTTTCAAACAGGCGGATTTTCCCATGGGCAAAATCTTCCACATCGAGTGCTGCCGGAGTCATGAGAATACGATTGATTTCGTTGGCGGTAATCAGCTCCGGATTCAGCATCAAATCAATATCAAAATTCTGTTTAAGATATTCCTTGGCCTCAGACATAAACTTCATATCGCGAATACGGGCAATCGTATGCTTGATGCCATGCTTCTTGGCCAGTACACAGGCCACCATGTTCACTTCGTCACTGGCCGTCACGGCAATGAGGATATCCGCATCCCGCACATCCGGATCGTCCATGGTAATCGGACTGGCACCATTGGCCGCAATCGTGAGTACATCCAGCGTATTCTTAGCCGCCTCCAACTGGCTCTCGTCCTTATCAATAACCACTACATCAAACTGTTCCTTGGACAAAAGCTCGGCAATGCTGTATCCCAGCTTCCCTGCGCCAACCACGATAATACGCAAAATACACCCTCCCCGCTGGCAGATAAACGTTCATACTTTTTTCAGTCTATTATAACGCTATTGTAAGCTTTTGACCATAGGCTATCCTCTATTGGCTAATTACGCATAAACAGCACGATTTGCTCATCACACTGAAACATACGATGATTCGGCACAATCTTTTTGTCTTTTCTACGACCAACTAATCAAAAAACCCTCATAAATCGCCAAAAACAGCTAAAAACAGGCGAGATTCTCATGTAAAGGTTTACTACTGGGAATAATTCCACAGGAATTGGAACTTTTGGGCAATATTGCTAACTTTTGCCACTTCACAAACCGTTCATCATATTGTATACTGTATTACGAGTTGTTAAGGATACTCTATTTCCTTTGCTTCGCTAACAACAAGAGAGCTTTAGCTGCCATCCCTGATAATCCCCATTAGGCGGCTGAAGCGGTGTTTTATTTGTTGGAGGTGTTTCCCCATGATAGTCGATGACGTCCGTGTGATCATCGAAAACGGAACATTTTCAGCGGAGGATGCGCAGTATTATATCAATCGCATTAAGAAGACCTCTAAACATTCCCTGAAAAAGGTCATCTTCAATCGCACTGATGCGTATCTTGACATTCGTTATTCGTTTGAGTCAATCCCCTTCGACCGAATTAGACGAATTCCGTTGAAAAAGGAATCGTTTGCAGATCGCGCAGTAAACAACTGACGTGCGGCTTCCCCAGCCGTTTTCTGACAGGAATAAGCCCCTGAAACCAATGGTTTCAGGGGCTTATTCCTTTGTTTTTCTACATATTAAATTTAAAGCTGTCCAACTGCCAGATTTTGCCGCTCAGGGATTTTATTTCCCCATCGGCAGCCACCATGAGTTCCGGCTGAATATTTTTCTCCGGGAACACCAGAATGCTGGCCGCTTCTTCCCCATGCTGGAAGAACACCTCCACAGCCGTCTTATCAACGAACAACTGTATAGACAGGTTTTCATCGGAAAAGAGCTTAAAGCGGCGTACACCACGGCCGCCTTTTTTCATTTCATTGCGGTCAATGGACATAACCTGCTCATTGCGGTCATAGATAAAGCGCAATTTCTCCGTACCAAAGGCTACGGTTATGACAATCTCCCGGCTCTCACCCAGTTCCATATCCAAGAGGATTTCAGAACCATCAAAGAGCGGCCGGCTGATTTCTGTGGTATTTTCTACATCTAGTTCCACAGCCGTTTCGGCAATGCGCAAGTCCTTCATTTCCCGTGCCGGACGCGAATAGATATGGCCCTGACGCAGGCGCAGTTCACGGGGCATGGTCAGGCTGTACTGCCAGCCCAGCTCTGCCGTGGGATATTCATCATCCTTATCCGGCATGCCCATCCAGCCAATCATAATCTGCCGGCCTTCATGCGTAAGTATCTGCGGGGCATAGAAGTCAAAGCCCTTATCCAGTTCCTGGAACTTCGTATGCTGCATCATATCCATGCTGTTCAACGATAAACGGCCGGCAATATAACCCGCCTGATAGAGGTTCTGCCGGTCAAACTCACGGGCTTCCAAACCCTGCGGGCAGAAAATCAGCACATCATAGCTGCCAAACTGCACGAGGTTCGGACATTCCCACATATAGCCGAAATCGCCCAGACGCGTTTTCACCTCGCCCAAGTTCTTCCAGCCCTCAGCCGTTTCCTCATAAATGAGCACCGTGCCCTTTTCATCTTCCTCCCGCTGGGCGCCGATTACAAAATAGCGCTTGCCGCGGCGGGTAAAGATGTACGGGTCACGGAAATGACCGGTAATCCCTTCCGGATGGTCCGGAACGATGATTTCTTCCTTCTTAATCTGGCCGCCCTTAAGACTGCCAAAACGCTGCGCTGGAATGCGTACGCCATCTTCCTTGCGATTGCAGGTATAAAGCACCCGCAGCTGGCCGTCTTCTACGGTACCGCAACCGGAATAACAGCCGTCCTTATCGTGTTCATCATCCGGCCACAACGCCAGTTCCGGCATGCTGTAATGGACGAAATCGCGCGTTTCCGTATGTGCCCAGCACTTATTTTTATGTTCACAGCCCAGCGGATTCCACTGATAAAAGATATGGAACTTGCCATCATAAAATGCCAGCCCATTCGGGTCATTAATGAGGCCAAAGGGCATTTCCAGATGGAATCGGTTATGCCAGCGGTGTTCCATGGGAAAACCGGCCTTTAACTTTTCATCGATTTCCTGTTTGTTAAATTTTTCCATAAGAGTCACCTTCCTTTACAAAAAGGGGAGGCTAAGCCTCCCCTCACAGGTCTTTATTCTTCCGGCTTAAACAGCGTAAAGGTAAGTCCAAAAGCTACACCAAAGCCGATTAAGTTTACAAGCACATATTCGAGCAGATGATCGAGGTAGAGAAGCGTACCCGGCAGAACCGTGATACCCATGCCCGTACCAGCCAAATGCAGGAAGCTGGCCACGCCGCCAGCGCAGGCACCGCCAACGAGTGCATAGAGGAACGGCTTCATGAAGCGCAGGTTAATACCGAAGATAGCCGGTTCCGTGATCCCTAAGAATGCAGGCACAGCGGAGGAAATGTAGAGAGCACGTTTCTTCGGGTCCTGAGTCTTCATCGCTACAGCCACAGCTGCACCGCCCTGTGCTACGATAGCACCGGTGATGATGGCATTGAAGGGGTCAACGCCCGTGGTAGCCAACAGCTGTACTTCCAGAGCGTTAAACACATGATGTACACCAAATACTACGATAACCTGCTGCAGACCACCGACGATGAAACCGCCGATACCCATAGGCATCTGCAGGAATGCGGAAACCGCACCAAAAATCGTCGTTTCCAGAGAATGCATGATGGGGCCGATGATGAGGATACCCAGAATCATGGAGATGAACAGGGTAACAAACGGCGTAACAATCAGGTCGATAATATCGGGAACCACCGTTTTGAGGGCTTTCTGCAGTTTCGCAGCAAAGATACCAAGAACGAGTGCCGGCAAAACAGACCCCTGATAACCGACGATACCAATGGTCATACCGAAGATTTCCATCGGAATGGGCTTCACATCGCCACCGGCAACCGCCCAGGCATTTGGCAGCTGCGGACCAACGAGCATCAGACCGAGAACCAGACCGATAACCGGCGTGCCGCCGAAGCGTTTCATCGTGGACCAGCAAACGAGTGCCGGCAAGAAGATGAAGGCCGTATCCGTGAGAATCTGGCTCAGCAGCAGCACATTATCACTGAACTGCACGCCCAGGCTCTGAGCCGCACCGCGCAGGCCCATGAACAAACCGGTTGCGACCAGTACGGGGATGATGGGTACGAATACGTCACCCAGCGTACGGGAAATCTTCTGCAGCGGCGTCATCTGTGCATAAGCTTCTTCCTTATTGCTGACACCGGAGAAGTTCGTGCCCTTGACGAATTCATCAAAAACCTTATCTACAAAGCCCGTGCCCAGGATAATCTGATACTGGGCAGCCGCAAAGAACTGACCTTTTACGCCGTCAATGTTTTCAATGGCCTTTTCGTCGATTTTGGACTTATCGTTAATGATGAGGCGCAGGCGCGTAGCGCAGTGTTCTGCATTGCGCACATTGTCCATGCCGCCAACATATTTTTCAATGAGCTTGGCCACGCGAACTTCCTTCGGAAGGTCAGCGTATTCGTCATCAGCCGTCACCGTTTCGGCCTTGGCTTCAGCAGCAGCGGAAGCGATTTCCTTGTCACCCAGAGCAATGGTGATTTTGTCAAACTCTGTGGAATTGGTTACAACGAACGGCGTAGTAATGTCATAACCGGCAGCCTTGATTGCTTCGCCATCAAATTCCAGCAGCAGCTGGCCTTTTTTTACCGTAGCGCCCTGTTCCACATGAGCCTTGAAATGCTCACCGTTCAGTTTAACCGTATCCAGACCAACATGAATCAGCAGGTCTTCACCGTTCTCACCATGAATGCCGATTGCGTGTTTCGTCTCAAAAAACACCGTAACTTCACCGTCAACGGGGGAATAAACCTTACCGTCCGGATTCTTCACCGCTGCACCAAAGCCCATGGCCCCGCTGGCAAAAGCCGGGTCATTCACCTGGGACAGTTCTACCAGTTCGCCATTAAGCGGGCTGTCCAAACGAATTTCCTTCATCGGAAATGCCTCCTTTTAATATTCGCGTCTTCAAAATATAATTCCTGCAAGGGTAAAATATGAAACCAATTTCATATTTACAGTTTACAAGTTCCATATCGCTTTGTCAAGATTAAGATTGAAAAAAATCGTCAAAATCGGTCAAAAGTACCTTTTATTGAAAATGCGTACTGCCGGGTTGCTCTTGGATTTCGATGTATACCGATAAGTCAGCCTGAGCTTCTGGCGGGGCGGCTGAGGTGGTGTTCAGGCGACGCGTTTGACTGCCGGCGTTAAGAAAAGCATTTTTGCCCACAAATAAAAAATAACTGGAAGTGTCTTTGTTTGAACGCAGTGAGTTTAGACACTTCCAGTTATATAAAAGGCAAAAATGATTTTTAGCCAGCAGTCTAAGCAGAGCATGAATACCACCCCAGCCGCCCCGCCAGCCACGAACAGAAATGCCGGTAATCACTGCATAAGCAAATCGCGGAACTTGGTGTATTCCTTCTGGAAGAACAGCTGTACGCTGTCCACAGGGCCGTTACGATGTTTAGCCACGATAATTTCGGTGATGTTCTTGTTCTCCGTGTCCTTATCGTAGTAATCCTCACGATAAAGAAACATAACGATATCCGCATCCTGCTCCAACGACCCGGATTCGCGCAAGTCGGAGAGCATTGGCTTTTTAATCTGACGGCTTTCCACGGAACGGGAGAGCTGTGAGAGCGCGATAACCGGCACATCGAGTTCACGCGCCAATGCTTTGAGCGAGCGGGAAATCTCGGAGATTTCCTGCTGACGGTTGTCGCTGTTCTTGCTGGCCCGTCCCTGCATAAGCTGCAGATAGTCGATGATAATGAGGTCAAGGCCATGTTCGGCCTTCAAGCGCCGCGCTTTGGAGCGCAGTTCCATAACCGTGATACCGGCCGTATCGTCAATGTAGATAGGCGCCCGGCTCATCTTGTCCGCTACCCCTACCAATTTATTCCATTCCACTTCGTCCAGCTGACCAGTACGCAGACGGGAGGCATCAATGCCGCCCTCGGAGCAGAGCATACGCTGCATCAGCTGCTCCTTGCTCATTTCCAAGGAGAAGAACGCCACATTGCCGCCATGCAGGCCGACGTAACTGGCGATATTCAGCGTAAACGCCGTCTTACCCATGGACGGTCGCGCTGCCACGAGGATGAGGTCAGACTTCTGCAAGCCTGCCGTGAGTTTGTCCAAATCCTTAAAACCAGAGCTGATACCCGTAAGGCCTCCCTTGGACTCATAGAGCACATTGATGCGTTCAAAGGTACGCATAACGATATTCTTCATGGGTTCAAAGGCACCGCCGCCCTGACGGCTGGCGACTGCGAGAATCTTCTTCTCCGCCTCATCCATGATATTTTCGACTTCGTCGCTATCCTCGTATGCCTTGCCTGCAATTTCCGTAGCGACGTTAATCAGATTGCGCAGTTCTGCCTTTTCCTTGACGATTTTTGCATGATAGCTGACATTGGCGGCCGTACCCACGATATTGGCCAGCTGGGTGATAAAGCCTAACCCGCCCACCTTGTCGAGCATATCGGTTTTCCGCAATTCTTCGGTCAAGGTTACGAGGTCCACGGCTTCATCATTATTCTGCAGACGCACCATGGCCTCATAGATAATACGGTGGGTTTCCCGATAGAAATCATCCGGTTGCAGGATTTCCTGCACCTCGATGATGGCTTCTTTTTTGATGAGCATAGCCCCTAAAACGGCCTGTTCAGCCTCAATATTCTGTGGGGGCACCCGTTCTGGTAATGCCATTTTCCTTACTCCTCTTTACTTTCCGGCTCAAAGATATAGCCAAAAGCCTCCTCAGCCGTAGATACGGGGTGAATATCCAGTCCCAAATGTTCCTTGGGGATATCCTTGCTGTTTTCCTTGGGAATGACCAGCGTCTTTATGCCCGTCTGCTTGGCGCCATAGGCTTTTTCAAAGACGCCGCCCACGGGGCGAACCCGGCCGGCCAGCGAAATCTCGCCGGTTACGGCCACATCCTGACGGATTTTCCGGCCGGTTACGGCACTGGTGATAACCGCCAGGATCGCCGTACCCGCGCTGGGACCGTCAATATTGCCGCCGCCGATGACATTGATATGCACATCATAGTCATGCAAATCCTTGCCCGTCAGCTGCCGCATAACAGATGCCGCGTTGAATACGGAATCCTTGGCCATGGAACCGGCGGTTTCATTGAAACGCACCGTCCCCTTGCCTTTTTCCTTAGCGGGGAACGCCACGGCTTCAATCTCGATAGCCGAACCTAAGAAACCGGCTACGCCCAGACCAAAGATATGCCCCTGCAGGGCTGTATCCGAAGCCTTTTTCGTCACATAGGGCGTCAAGCGGCTGACCTGCGTAACTTCGTAAATATCCGCCTTGCTGATTTCCACCTGCGGGCCATTTTCGGTACCCAAATCCTCCAGTTTGAACTGTTCACCGACACCACAGCGCTCCAACGCCAGGCTGTAGGCATCGGCCAGAATATTGATGGCCTTACGCCCTTCAATGGTGTACTCACTGATAAGGCCTGCCACCTCGTCGCTGACCTCCACATGGAGTTTTTCCGCCGCATTGCGCACAATCTGCTGAATGTGCTTCGGTGTCAATGGTTCAAAGTAAATCTCCGCACAGCGGGAACGCAGGGCGGGGTTGATATGCCCCGCATCCCTTGTCGTTGCGCCAATCAGCACGAAATCTGCCGGCGCACCTTCCTCAAAGAGTTTTTTGATATAAGGCGGCACCTTGGGGTCCGTGGGGTCATAATAGGCCGACTCAAAGTAAGCCCGCTTGTCCTCCAAGACCTTCAGCAGTTTATTCTGCAGCATTTCATCCATTTCACCAATTTCGTCGATGAACAGAATGCCACCATGCGCATCGGTGACCAGGCCCGGCTTTGGTTCAGGAATCCCGCTGTCCGCCAGCGTTTTCTGCGCCCCCTGATAGATGGGGTCATGGACAGAGCCCAACAACGGATTGGTGATATCGCGCGGGTCCCAGCGCAGCGTCGTGCCGTCGGTTTCCACAAACGGTGCTTCATCACCAAAGGGCGACACCGCCTTTTTCTTAGCCGCTTCGAGCACCAGACGTGCGGCTGTGGTCTTGCCAACCCCCGGCGGCCCATAAAGCAATAAATGCTGAGGGTACGGGGAACTTAATTTCGCCATCAGCGACTTAACGGCCCGTTCCTGACCCACAATTTCACTGAAATCCTGCGGGCGCAGAAGTTCCATAATGGACTGGGTCAGCTTGATGCTTTCGAGCTTTTCGAGCTTCTCCCGCTTTTCCTTATCCTGCGGACTTTCGTTGCCGCCTTTTTCGTCCTTAATGACCTGCTGACGGATATCGTTGACATAATCCGCATGGTCCTTTTCGAGCTTTTCATTGACCTTTTTCTCGATGCTGTCCTCGACATTGCGGCGGGCCACCAAATCAGCCACGCGCTCGGAGAGCGCATCCATAATCTGCGGCACCTGCTCAGCCTTAGGTGCGGGCGCAATCAGGGGGTCTTCGCCCAAGATGCGCTGCAGGGCCAACACCCTGTCGCAGGGGTCAGCAGAGCGCATTAAGTCCAGCGCCTTCATCTTCCCGGCCTGAATCACCAATTTCTCCGTGCCCATAACATCCACCAGAATGGCATAGAGCGCTTCAATCTGCCGGTCCAAAGGCGTCGCATTGCGTGAAGCAGGAGCAGGCAATGCCTGCTCCTGTTTTTTCGTAAATAGATTGCGAATAAAATCCAGTAATTTCATATCAACCTGCCACTACATTGACCTTGATGGTGCTCGTAACCGAAGGATGTACCTTGATCACGGCTTCATATTCACCCGTGCCGGTCACATCACCCTTGATGGTGATTTTCCGACGGTCGATATCAATCTTTTCCTTCTTCAGGGCTTCTGCCACATCCTTGCCCGTAACGGAGCCAAAGAGCTTGCCATTTTCACCGATTTTTACGGGGATGGTCACAGACACTTTTTCGAGCTGCGCAGCCATGAGTTTGGCTTCATCCGTAGCCATGGCCTCCTTGCGGGCCTTGGAACCAGCCTGTGCCTTAGCCACATTCATATTCTCGGCATTGGCCAGCACTGCTGCCTTGCGGGGCAGGAGGAAGTTGCGGCCGTAGCCTTCCGAAACCTCTACAATATCACCTTTTTTGCCTAATTTTTTAACGTCCTGCTGCAGAATCACTTTCATCTTTATCATTCTCCTCTATATATTTTTCACTGATTTCAATAACCTTGGCTTTAATATCTGCCAAAGAAGCACCCTTTACCTGCGCGCCGGCCACATTCTGATGACCGCCGCCGCCCAAAGCCTCCATGATGACCTGCACATTGAGGTCGCCCGTAGAGCGGGCACTTAGCCCGATGGTGTCCTCCGTAAGCTGGAAAATCAAGATACTCATGCGCACATTTTCAATGCGCAGCAGCCCATCTGCGGCCTGCGCCGCGATAACCTGAATATTGGGCATCGTTTCGGGGATGGTGGAAATAATCAACCCACCGGGGAAAAGCTCTGCCCGGGCCTTGGTTTTCGCCAACGCCACTGTCGTTTCGTAGTCGGAACGGAACAGATGGCGTACCATCACGGGGTCGGCACCGCTGCGCCGCAGGAAAGCCGCGGCATCAAAGGTGCGCACACCGGTCTGTATCGCAAAGTTCTTCGTATCGACCACAATGCCGGAGTAAAGCGCCGTCGCATCCAACCGCCCCAAACGGATATCCTCGCCAAAGTACATCAAGAGTTCCGTAATCAGCTCACTCGTGGAGCTGGCCCCCGGTTCAATGTACACCAGCAGCGGATTCTTGATAAAGTTCTCGCTGCGGCGGTGATGGTCAATAACAACCACCTGATGTACACGCTCCAAGAGCGTGGGGTCTGCGACCAAATGCGGAATATGCGTATCGACCACGATAAGCACCGGGCTTAAGGCCGTAGAATTTTTGATATCCATTGCATGGACAAATACGCCTTCATATTCTTCTTTATCCTTAAGCAAATCATGGAATTTGTCAATACCATCATTCATGTCAGACAGGACAATATGAAAATTCTTTTCCAACTGACGGGCCATCTTGGCTACACCCATAGCCGCACCGAAGCAGTCAAAGTCCTCATTATGGTGCCCCATGATATAGATTTCATCGGCACCTTCCATGATTTCCCGCAGGGCATGTGCAACCACTCTGGCCTTTACACGCGTATGCTTTTCTACGGCCTTGGCCTTGCCGCCAAAGAACTGGGTCTTGCCATTCATCTGCACGGCTACCTGGTCACCACCGCGGCCCAAGGCCAAATCCAGCCCGGCCTGCGCCTGCGCGCCGAGCTCGGCCATAGTCTGATTTTCCGCTACCGCAATCCCCATGGAAAGGGTTACCGGCAGGCGGTTAGTGCTCTGTAACTGCCGCGCCTTATCGAGCACATCAAACTTATCGTTCAAGGCCTGCTCAAGTCCTGCCCGCGTCAGAATGACCACATAGAGGTCCTCATTGATCCTGCGCATGAACCCGCCGAGGTTTTTCATCCACTTGTCGATGGTCTGATTAACCGCCAGGAGCAAGGAAGTACGTTCGGCCTCCGTCTGCCCCTGCATGACTTCGTCATAGTTATCAATCTGGATATACACCAGCACCGTACGGCTCTGCTGAAATGTATTCTTGAGCTGCTCATGGCTGGTCACATCCTGGATGTAGAGCGTCATCAACGGTTCCTGCCGCGGCGCCATCTGCACCGGATGATAGTAAACATGATAATACTTATCCGAGTTCGCAAAGACATACTCGCCTTCCTGCCCCCAGATTGGTGCAACGATAATCCCGGGCAGCAAATCCTTCACATCGGTATCCTGCTCCGGCTTCTTGCCAAAATAAACCTCCATGCGGTCATTGCACCACTGGATGCGCCCATCTTCATTGACAATCATAATGGCCTGCGGCAGTTCATCCACGGCATAATTGAGCATTTCATTGATATTGCGCACTACATTGCGGCAATAGCGTTCAAACCGCCGCGAACGGTCTGCACAGCGCTCCCGGGCAAAGGAGGCCAACGCCAGCCATACCAGTCCGGCAATGGCGGCAATATAAAGATTATAGTAGGATAGCACGCCGATAAGAATCAGCATGATCAGCAAATGTATAGTTAAATCTATCCACGCCGAAAGATTTCGTGGCATTTAGCGCACCTCATTTCTGCTTACGGGCGGCAAAGCGCTGCCGATAGTCAAAGAGCATATCGATAAGCCCCGTCATTGCTGTAACCTGTGCCAAAAAGGGATTCATTAAAATAAACACATAAAATACAATCCTCAGGAACAGCTTTACCTTAAAATGCCGGAACAAACAATGGACCAAAACTATCCCCTGCACTAAGCCTGCAATAATCGCCAGTGCATTGGCATTTAGAGAAATCTGATAGAGCCACATGATTTGCCGGGTTCCGCCCCAGTAAAGCCCTACCAGTGCAAAGCCGAAAAGGTACAAAAAACCTTGCGGCAGACGCCACTCATGAACGGCAGGGAACTGCGGCACACGATGCCCCAGCCGCCGCAATACTTTGCTGCCGGAGATATATGCAGCCGCCGCATAAAGAAGCCCCATCAGGATAAAGACCAGCGGGAACAGATAGTTGAGCATCTTCAGCCCCTGCTCGATATCCGAGCGTGCCTGCGCCAAATCCGCCTCGTTCATACCCAGTCCTTCATAAACCTGCAGCGTTGAGTCAAAGGACGATTGCAGCAGATCCACCTGCATGGCCAGCGGATTCACATCCGTCACCAACAGCAAAAGTCCGACCGCCGCCAATTGTCCGGCAATAGCGGCCAGCAGCGTCAACATAAACGACCGCACGCCCGGCCAGCCCTGGGCAAAGGCCCAACCTAAAAGCAAGCCCGCCGGTGCAAAGGCAATGACCAATCGCAGCGACAACAGTGGTTCCACTAACAGCCCCACCAATACGCCGGCAACTGCCGTTGCCATAACGCCCCAGCGCAAGCCATGGCGCACCACCAAAACAATCAGCGGCAAAGGCCAGAACAACACCAGTAAAAAGCCGATAAACGGCAGGTAAACCGCCATCAGTGCCAGCACCACACTCAGCGCCGTCAAGAGTCCGCTCTCCGTCAAGGGAGTGATTCTATGTTGATTCATATTGTCATCCTTTCATAAAAACCACATTCCATTATAGCAGATACACATTATTATGTCTTGAAAGCAGGTACTAATTGTTTGACAGCGCTTTACTGCTATCATTATACTTATACTTAGAACGTATTATGCGTAGAGAAAGGGTAAGGCATATGAAAATCGTAATTGGAATAACCGGAGCCAGCGGCAGCATTTACGCCCTGCGGCTGATTGATGTTTTGCGAAAGCTCGGCCACGAAGTACACGGCGTCGTGACGGACAGCGGCTGGCAGGTATTGGCCTATGAATGCAACGTCTCCCGCGAAGAACTAGCGCAGCGGGTCGATGTACTCTACGACAACGCCAACATTGGCGCCGCCATCGCCAGCGGCTCCTTCAAAGCCGATGCCATGGTCGTGCTGCCCTGCTCCATGAAGACGGCCGCCTGCATCGCTCACAGTCTTTCAGACAACCTGCTGACCAGGGCCGCCGACGTCATGCTGAAGGAAGGCCGCCCGCTTGTCCTCGTTCCGCGTGAAGCGCCCATGCACGCCATCCATTTGGAGAACCTGCTGACCTTAGCTAAACTGGGTGTAAAAATCGTCCCGGCCGCCCCGGGCTTTTACCACCGGCCCCAGACCATCGACGACCTCATCAATATGCTGGTGGGAAAAATCTGTGACCAGCTGGGCCTGGATGCCGATTTATTCCCACGCTGGGAAGGTTAAAACAAACTCCATACCAATTTGCCGATAAGCACGGTAGTCATAACGATAAACAGGGGGCGTACATAACCGACGCCCTTTTTGAGTGCCATACTTGCACCGCAGTAAGCACCGGCAATCATAGCAAGTCCCATGGGAATCGCATGGGCAAAATCAATCTGCCCAAAATAGCCAAAGAAAATCACCGCCGAAATATTGCTGGCAAAATTAAGGGTACGGGCATTGGCCGCAGCGCCTAAAAAATCAAAGCCAACCATCAGGAGCCCAAAGAGCATAAATGAGCCGGCACCAGGCCCGAAAAAGCCATCGTAAAAGCCCAGCGAAAATGCCACAACGCCCGCTAGTAACAGCATTTTCGTGGACAGGCCCGCATATTTATTTTCCCGGCCCCAATCCTTTTTGAACATGCTGTAGAGCAGTACGGCTATCAGCATGACGACCACCAGCGGGCGCAGGATTTCCGGCGGCAGGAGTTGTACAGTAAACACGCCCAATGCCGAGCCGATAAAGGACAGCGGGAACAGCCGCCGCATCAGATAGCCGTCTACCTTCCCCGAACGCACAAAGGTGATGAAACTGGTAAAGCTGCCCATGACCGCCGCGCACTTATTGGTTCCCAGCGCGAGCACCGGAGGCAGACCTGTCCACAAGAGCGCCGGTACGGAAATAAGGCCGCCGCCCCCTACAACAGAATCAATAAAGGACGCCATAAAACCGAAAAAGACCAAAAAGGCCAGCGTTCCCGCATCCAAAAATTCCATAACCTTCTCCTTTAGATTAAAATACCCTGACAGTGGTCGATTTCATGCTGGATAATCTCTGCCGTAAAGCCGGAGAACCGCTGCTTCTGCGGTTTGAATTTGATATCCCGATATTCCACTTCAATCCAGGTGTAGCGCTTGGCAGGTCGTTCCCCCAACAGGGACAGGCAGCCTTCCATGACTTCACTGCATTCATCCGAGTGTTTGACAATCTGCGGATTCAACATCGCTACATTCTGTTTGCCCACCTGCACGGCGATAATGCTCTTGGCCACGCCAATCATATTGGCGGCCAGCCCTACACAAATCGCCTTATTCGCCTTGAGCGTATCCAGCAAATCCTCGGCCACAGCCTTATCCTTGCGAGTCGCAGGTTCAGCAACTTTCTGCAAAAAATCCGTATCCTTGATAATCTCCTTAACCACATCTATACCTCATTTCATCCAGTATAATTCCTATTCATTTTATCACAATTTTTCCTCCCTCAAAACCTTTACATCTATCCAGCACTGTCCTACAATAGTTTACATACATTTACAATCATGTTTACATTTTTTGAGAGGGAAGGGATATTTTGAGTGACGACAAGGATGAAATACTAAACAAGCCCTTTGCAGAAATCGGCGAAAAACTGCACCTGCTTCTGCAGACCGGGGCACTGTTAATGGAAAACGGTGCGGACAGCGACCGCACAGTACGGGATATGCGGCGGGCTGCCGCCTTCATGGGCATTGACAGCGAGCATATGCATCAGCATGTACTCTACACGACCTTGATGTTAAATGTCAGTGACAGCCGTCACTCCTATACGGAATTTTGCAAGTATCAAAAACACGGGATTAATATGACCACCCTGTCGGCAGTCAGCAAGCTGACCTGGCGGGCACTGGCACAAAACTACAGCCTGGAGGCCTTTCGGCGGCAGCTGAACAATATTCGCAATCTGCCGCGGGCTTACCCGGTATGGCTGACCGCCTTAGGGGCCGGCGCAGCCTGTGGCGGTTTTTGTAAGCTCTTTGGCGGCAGCTGGCTGGATTTTCTCCTGACGACTATCTGCTCCCTGCTGGGCTTTTATGTGCGACGGCTCTGCACGGCGTATGCCTTTAACACCTACGCCACCATCGCCATCACGTCCTTTGTAACGACCATTCTTGCCTGGAGCACCCAGTTTTTAACCGGCGGCCTCAACTGGTATCCCCTGATTGCCTGTACCTTATTCCTCGTACCGGGCATACCACTGATTAACGCCGTGGACGACCTGCTCAACAACTTCATCGTCGCAGGCATGACCAGAGCCATGCACACCGTACTGGTCGTCGGCAGTATGACCTTTGGCATTGTCATCGCCATTCGGCTCTGTGGCGTGACCGATTTTACCAGCGTGCAGTTGACACCTGATACGTTATATTTTTCCCAGGCAATAGCTGCTGCCATCGGTGCCGTGGGCTTTTCCATCATCTTTAATGTCCCGCCCCGGATTCTCCCCGTAGTGGCTGTGGGCGGCATCATCACCGTACTGATTCGCAATATCGTGGTACTGGAGTTTGGTTTTTCGCAGACGGCGGGTTCATTTTTGGGTGCTGCCGTGGTCGGGCTTATCGCCTTAAAGGCCATTCACTGGTTCCATACCCCCAATATCGTCATCACCATTCCTTCGGCCATCCCCATGATTCCCGGGGTACTGCTCTACCGCCTGCTGTTTGCCCTCTTAAATATCCAGTTTATCACGGCAGAGGAATTCTTTGCCAGCTTCCGCATGGGCGTGGATGCTGTAACCATCATCATTGGCATTGCCGTGGGAGTGGCCATCCCTAATATATTCATTCACCGGCAGATTGAGCGGCGCAAACAGGACAATGTACAGAAATTATTAGCCAAAAGGTATGCTGAGACAGAAGACTGAGTAGACCTTTTTCCCATTAAGTAAAGGTTTGAAAGCATGGAAGGAAGGAGATTTATGACACTTACCACAACGTCCTCTCCCCGGAGGGAAGCTTTTGTAGACGGAGTTCATGATGGACTGCCCATCGCCCTGGGTTACTTTG
>CADBYQ010000017.1 GCA_902798865.1 Pseudoselenomonas ruminantium
GCAGCTACGCGCACAGCATTCAAGAGATTCATCGGGCCATCCGCGCTGATTGCCGTAGCCGGACGCATAGCACCGGTGATGACTACCGGCTTTTCGCTCTTAACCGTCAGGTTCAGGAAATACGCCGTTTCTTCGAGCGTATCTGTACCGTGGGTGATGACAATGCCATCGATATCTTTGCTGGCCAGCAGTTCATTGCAGCGTTTAGCCAGTTTGAGCCAGACATCATTGGTCATGTCCTTGCTGTCGATGCTGCAAATCTGCTCACCGGATACATTGGCATAATTCTTGACTTCCGGCACAGCATTGATGAGTACATCAATACCGAGCGCACCAGCTTTATAGCCAGTCGTTGCCGTATCCGATGCGGCACTTCCGGCAATTGTTCCGCCAGTTGCCAGAATCTTGATGTTTGGTTTTGCCTGCGCAGCAAAGGCACATTGTACCCCAATGAGCAGCATTGCCAAGGTCATCAGAATCGCGGTTACTCTTACCTTCACAAAAATTCCTCCTTTACCAGTTCAGTTGCAATATTCCCCCGAATTGCAACCATAAACCTATGGACGGATTGTATCTCCATTTCTAGTGAATACGACAAAATCCGATAAAAACCTATATAAACTATTTTTATCGTAATATAGGCTTTTATCGGATTTTATTTTTCTCTGTTATTTGGGATTCTATTTCCTTTTTAGCAGGCTGCTGCCAGTTTTTCCGCATCGGCCTGGCGCATACGGCCCACGAAATAATCCGTCAGGCGCACTTCGATATCGGCCTGCTGACGGGAAAGGAGCAGGACATCGGCTGCCGTAAGCTCATTTTCACAGCCATCGGCGGCAAAGGCACGAAAGCCCTGCTTATGCTGCTTGCCGCAGTAAACCAGTACGCGGTCAGCACCCACGCCAAATTCACGGCTGGCCAGCAAGCGGACAGCGTCCGTCTCCGGCATGAAGCCCTGCGTACCATCCATAACCATGACTTCCTTATCCTCCACACGATACAAACGAACTAACAACATCCTGCTCACCGGCCTTTCTGACTTCCGTCTCGTTTTCTTCACTGTCCATATTATAGCAAGTACATATTTGCAATAAAAGATGAAATTATGCTTTCAATATTGCAAATAATGTACTATACTAGAAGAAATTACAGCCATGAGGTGATTCAATGAGCGATTATGAGAAAAAGGGCTATCTCATCAGCGATTTTCGCGTGTTCCGCTTAAAGGACGCGGCCTTAAAGCCCATTCCCTTTCACTATCACGATTTTCATAAAATCATTATGTTTCTGGACGGTGCCGTGGATTATGTCATCGAGGGCAAGACCTATCATCTGGCGCCGCGGGACATTGTCTTCGTGACCGCAGGCGAAATTCACTGCCCCATCTTCACCGATGAAAGCAAGGACTACGAGCGCATTGTCATCTATGTGGCGCCGGATTTCCTGCGCCGCTGGCAGGAGCAGGACAACGAGCATGCCGACCTCTCCCAGTGCTTTGCCTATGCCCGCGAAAACAGCAGCGTCATGCACCAGCCGCCCGGCACGAGCCATGACCTGCTCTTTCATATGGACAAGCTCGAAAAAACAGCCCGTGGGCAAGGATTTGCCAACGGACTGCTTACGGAAATCACCTTTATTGAATTTATGATTCTGCTGAACCGCTCACTCCATGAACATGAACTTTCCGGCTTGGTCAGCACGAGCTATGACCCCAAAATCCAGGAAATCATCACCTATATCAACGCCCATCTGGCCGAAGACCTCGCCATTGATGATTTGGCTGCCAAAGCCTATATCAGCAAGTTCTACCTTATGCGCAAGTTCAAGGCCGATACCGGCTACGGCATTCACCAATACATCCGCAGCAAACGCCTGCTTTTAGCCCGCGACCTGCTCAAAACGGATATGTCCATCACCAATATCTGTGAGGAAGTCGGCTTTTCCGACTACTCCACCTTCTCCCGCGCCTTCAAGGAGCGCTTCAAATGCACGCCCCGCGACTACCGGAAAAAATAACAGCTTAATAGCGCTTGCGCTTCACCGAAGATGGATAACCCAAAGCCTCGCGGTATTTCATGACCGTGCGGCGGGAAATATCCATCTTTCTTGTTTTCAGCAGTTCGCAAAGCTTTTGGTCACTCAGGGGCTTTTGCGGATTTTCGCCCTCAATAAGCTCCTTGATGACCGCCTTGGCCTGGCTGGCAATGAAATCCTCGCCATCGCCGCTCTTGGCCAGATTCGCGGTAAAGAACTTGCGCAAGGCGATAATCCCCCCCGGCAGTTCGGCATATTTATTGGCCACCGCACGGCTGACTGTGGACTCATGGACACCGATGGCATCGGCCACCTCCTGCATGGTCAGGGGATGGAGTTTTTTCATGCCCTGTTCCAGAAAGTCCTGCTGTACCCGCACGATTTCTTCCACCACCTTCTTGATGGTGCTGCGGCGTTGTTCAATGCTGTTAATGAGCCAGGATGCGGCACTCAGCCGCTTGTTGATGTATTTTTGCGTGTCCTTGTCATATTCCTCGGCATTTTTGTAGATAGAGGATATTTTGAGCTGTGGAATATAGGTATCGTTGAGGTTCACCTGATAGCCGTTCGCGGTCTTCGTCACCACCACATCGGGCGTGATGTAGCTGGCCGCCTCCCCGCCATAGGCGCTGCCGGGCTTGGGGTCAAGCTTGCGGACGATGTCCACGGCCACCTGCACATCCGCAGGCTTGCAGTTTTCCGCCGCAGCAATCTCCTTAATGCGGGCATCGGCTACCGCCGACAAATGCTTGTCGATAACGGCAGCCACCAGCCCCTCATAAATGCCCAAGGCCTTGGCCTGAATCCGCAGGCACTCCGCCAAATCGCGGGCGCCAACGCCCAACGGCTCAAAGGTCTGTATGACGCGCAAAACACGTTCTGCCTTGTCCACCGTCACCTGCATGGTGGCGGCGATTTCCTTTAACGGCAGGGTCAGATACCCCCAATCGTCAATCGAGCCGATGATGAAGGTCGCAACGGCCAAATCTTCTTCCTTCTGAAAGGCAAACTCGGCCTGTTCCAATAACTCCCGCTCCAAGGTCGTACTAACCGGCGTAGCCGATTCAAAAACGTGTTCGCGAGAACTGGCATCACTAAAGCCGCCATTAGAAGTATTGCCATCCCCTTCGAGATACTCGGCTAGTGCAGAAATATTCTCCGCCCGCAGGTTCTCCATCTGCCGCGTATCAGCGCCGTCGCCGTATTCCATCTCCAGAGCGGGATTTTCCAAGTATTCCTTTTCTATCTCAGCCTTCAAATCTTGCGCCGACAGCTGCAGAATCTGAATAGCCTGCTGCAGCTTCATGGTCATCGCCAGATGCTGCGAGAGGTTCATATTTAATGCTTGTTCCTGATGCATGGAAAAACGCTCCTTCAATGAATAGGCGCACCTAAGGTCTTACTTTTGGGACATGGCTGCGGCAATCGCTGCGCCCAGACCGCTGCCGCCGTTTTCCAGTACCGTATCAATAACTGCGGCTTCCTCACCGAGAAGTTCGGACAGAGCGCGCATGATGTTTTCTTTGGCCAGCGGCATTTTTTCGTAAACCGAGCCATCAATGGCAATGTGCTGTTTCTGTGCCTTGCCGCTGCCAGCCTGCTGCCAGATGATGCCCACAAAAGACGCCGTCACGAGGCGGGCGGAACGGATAACCAGCGTGCTGGCCAGTTTCTGCACCTTCTCCACATCTTCAGCCGCAATATCATGGCCCGTCTTAGCCTTGACGATTTCGGCAACCTTATCGGCTTCATTGATGATATTGCTCATATCAATGCTCGTAAAGCCGTAGTTCTTGCCCTTTTCTTCCAGCAGTTCAGCCATAGCCATGCCGAAGAGCTCGCCCATGTAACGGCCGGAAACCATTTTTTCCAGACGCTGTTCGCCCGGCTTTTCGGATGCTTCATCGTATTCGATATCCAAACGGCTCGGCACGAGCTTCATGAACCCGCCGGATTCCAGATTGAGAATCATCGGCGCATCGCCGCTTTCGGCATAGGGTTCGAGGTAGCAGGTGTTGTGGCCCGTAGCATAGATGGAACCGATGTAGATATCCGGCTGTTTGTAGGCTGCAGCCAGGAGAACGGCTACCGTATCGTTGATGACGGCCGTCGGTTCAACATTATCAATGCCCTGACGATGCAGAGCTTCTTTCAGCAGGTCATTGACCACCTTGCCCTCAACGCCCGGCGTAGCAAATTCCTTCGTCCAGATGATGAGTTTGGCATTATAAAGATTCGTCTGTTCCGAGGGGAACGAGAAGGTGTGACCCAAGAGATACTTTTTCTCATGGTCGCCGTCAATGGCTTCATCTACGAGTTCAGCGATGAAATCAAACATTTCCTCAGCCGTGGAATCTGCGCCGATGAAATCGTATACGCCTTCCACCTTCAGCGGTTTAGCCACCTTTTTGAGCACTTCGAACTTGCCTTCACCCATGAGCTTAATCCGCAAAACACGCAGGTTCGTGCCGCCGAAGTCCAATGCCAAATATTCGCCGGTTTCCTTGCCGGAGGGCAGGCCCAGATAGGATTTGAGCATACGCAGAGAAGATTCGTCCGGATTCTTGAGCCCCAAACGCAAATCATAACGGAAGTCAGCGGCAATCTCCCTGAGCTGCTCGCTGTTCACCGTGAATTCATCAATAAGCTGTGCAAAATGTTCCTGATTAAAAGCCATTTTCTATTCCCCTTTAACATTTTTCTAATGGAAATACCTTTCTTATTATAGCGTTTTTCCACCGATTTTCCTAGTACTTATCATGAAACTGTTTTCTTGTTGCGAAACGCCTGCTCCATTGAAATCCGGCACATATTCCTCCGACGCACTGCGCCGCTCCTGCACATAGACATTTTCCATGCCAAAATCCAGCACATAATCCACCACGGACTCATATTCAAACGTCGTCAGGCGGCGGTTGATTTTCTTGTGCTCAGATGCTTTATACATCGGGGTGTACTGATTCATTAGGCTCACCTGAATCGTCCTGCCAAAGTTTTCCCAGAGCCATTTCATGAGTTCCATGCTCTCGTGGCGGTGTCCCGGCAGAACCATATGACGCACCAAAACACCCTTTTTCATCTGCCCGTCAGCCGAAAATTCCACTGGGCCGGTCAATTCCACCATCTTTTTTATGGCTGCACTGGCATGGGAAAAATAATCTGCCGCAGCAGAATACGCCCCGCCGCTCTCTGCGCTCATGTATTTCAAATCCGGCAGAAAGATATCCACATAGCCCCGCAAGGCCTCAATCGTTTCTACCGTTTCATACCCGCTGGAATTATAGACCACGGGCAGGTCAAATCCCTGTTCCCTTGCCATATCCAGCGCGGCAATAATCTGCGGCACATAATGCGTCGGCGTTACGAGGTCAAGTGTAGCCGCCCCCCGCGCCTGCTGTTCAAGGAAAATCTCCGCGAGCCGTTCTATGCCAACGTCCACGCCCTTGCCGCCATGACTGATTTCATGGTTCTGACAATAGGCGCAGCGCAGATTGCAATAGGAGAAAAACACCGTCCCTGCGCCCCGCTCACCGACCAGACAGGGTTCCTCCCATTGATGCAAAGACACCAACGCAATGCGCACCAAATCCTTCGCACCGCAAAAGCCCGCCCGCTGCGTGCGATTAACGCCGCAGCGGCGCGGACAAAGATTACAATTCGTAATATCCAACATCATTCTCACCAAATTCATAAATTCTTTGCTTATTATAACACAAAATAGGAAATATCCCCCTAGGGAGCTTGCGAACCAACAATTATTTTTCCTATAATAAGCATAAAGCAATACGTGTTTCTCCATACTTTAGCGGCTCGAACTAATTTCACGGAGAAACGTACCTTTGCAGTATAACATCCCGTTTGTCACTGCAATAAACAAGACGCTGCGCACCATTGTGATATGCGCAGCGTCTTATTATTTCAACAATCAATCCTTAACTTTTTCAATCTCGTGTTTCGTCCACAGCGGATGATGATGGGCGGCATGTTTGGCATTAAGGGTACCATCGCCGAACATACTACAAAATTCTGGCCAGTTATAAATGCCCAAAGGAATATGACCGCCGCAAACGCACAGGAACAAGCCCATGCCCACTACCAAATGAATAAGGTCTGCATAGTAGGCAATCTCTTTGGGAACCAGCGGCAGGGCAAAGTAGAGAACAGCCCCCGTCAAGATAATCAGCAGCGTTCCGAAAAACACCATTATGCCCATCATTTTCTGACCAGAGTTGATTTTGCCCATGGGCGGTACTTCGATTTCATGCAGGAAAATCATTTTCTGCGGATAGCCGCCGCCGACCTTCATCCAATCAATATCCTGTTTCGTCCAGTGAAAAGCTTCCCGCCAGAAGGCAACCACTCGTCCGGGACACAAAAAGAAGAACAAGGTGCAGGCAATCATGAGTATCCAGGCGCCCACAATATGAACCTGCATGGCAAGGTGCATCCCCGCTTCGCCAAACGGACGAAAGAATAAAATAACACCAGTAAAGCCAGCAGGCAGGAATCCTAAGACCAGACACCAGTGAAACAGGCGAACCGGCAGGCTGTGATGCAAAATCCGCTCATTTCCCTTGAAATTGTTATCCACCGTAATCCCACCTTTCTTACAGAACACTGCGGTCTACATAATGCGTATGGAATAATTCTTCGGCCAGCGGACTAAGGGGCTGGAAATTCATCTTCTTGTACATATTGAGCAGGCTTTGGTTATTATGACTCTGCCGTTTTGCCTGCTTTTCATCATCCTGATACAGACCAGCTGTACGCATCTTGATGTATTTCGTCCGGTCAACAATCAAATCCGTCACCGTGTAAGCACCAGTCCAAAGGACGGCGGCAATAACACCGGCAAAGCCCAGGAATTCACGGCGGTTGATTTTGACTTCTTTTTCTTTATACGAATAATTCATGGCGCACCTCCATTACCACGGCAAGATTGCCTTAAACTTGCCCGTCCAGGACGTTCCCATCGGATTAATGGGCTGACCGCCGCCGTTTACGCAACCGCCGGGACAGTTCATTACCTCAATGAAATGATACGGCGAATGGCCCTCTTTGACTTCAGCCAATAACGGCTCGACATTTTTCGTTCCGTGTACAACCGCAATCTTCAGCACGATTTCCTGCCCATTGCCCTTGAGCTTGAGCGGCACAGCTGCGGTCTTGACTTCTTTAAGCCCGCGAACCGGCTCATAATGAAGTTCGCCCAGTTCCTCGCCCGTCAGGACAAAATAAGCTGTACGCAGAGCCGCTTCCATAACGCCGCCCGTCGCCCCAAAAATCGTACCTGCACCGGTATATTCAGCCAAAGGATTATCCTTTTCCTCAGCCGGCGTGACATTGCGGACATCAATCCCCAGTTTCTTCAGCAAGCGTGCCAAATCACGCGTGGTCAATACGACATCCGTATCCTGATACGTTGCCGTATGGCCCTGTTTCTTCCAGTAATCCGCCGCTGCGGTAAACTCAGGACGCGAACCTTCCAGCTTTTTGGCCGTACAGGGATAAACGCCGACACAGTAAATCTGTTCCGGCGGAACCTTCCAAACTTCCTGTGCGCCATAAATCTTAGCTACCGGGCCAGCCATGCCCATCGGCGATTTGGCTGAGGACAGATGCTGTCGCAAATCGGGATGATACAGTTCCATATAGCGAACCCATGCCGGGCAGCAGGAAGTAAACTGCGGCAGAGGCCCGAGTTCCCCTTCTGCCGGCTGATTCAACACGTATTTCTGGATTTTGTGAATGAGCTCCGTGCCTTCCTCCAGAATCGTATTATCTGCGGCAAAATTGACATCCATAATCTTAAAGCCGGCTGCTTTCAATGCACCATACATCTGCTCAGTAATGAGTTTCCCCGGCTCCATGCCGAATTCCTCACCCAAGGCCACACGAACCGCCGGTGCCACCGTTGCCACCACAGTTGTATTTTTATCCTGCAATTTTTCGATAACCTGGTCGACGACATCAACCGTATCCTCAATTGCACCGAAGGGGCAATTCACCAGACACTGCCCGCACTGCAGACAGCGTGCATCGTTAATCCGATGGTTCGCCCCATAGGCTCCCTCAATAGCATCAGCCGGACAAAAGGATTTGCAGGTATCGCATCCCTTGCATTTGCTCTCGTCAATTTTAATGATGCCATTAAGCTCATTCGCCTGATAAGATTTTGCCATAGCTTTCACTCTCCCTATCCTGCAAATAATTCTCGTTTATATGTATCCTCTATTTTTCTCATCATACATTATAGATGCAGGTACTATGCACCACAAGCTCCCCTAGGGGATAATTTTCAAAAAAAGCAGAACTTTTTGCTATTGCGGCATTCGTTCTGCTTTTTTGTTACCATGTGTTTTTTTCTTCGCTTTTCAAAGTCCTATTTTTGACATTTTTTCACAAAATCTTTAAAGCTGTTCCTGACGATTTTGACAAAAATGTCCTTGCCATCTCCGGCATAATCATCCGAGCGGTTTTCATTCCGTGAATAGATACACTGACCTGTCTTGGCATCGTAAACATCGAAACGAACCTGCTGATGAAGAGTCCAAATCGTTTTTTCCGGCACAAACTCCGGATATTGCTCCGGAACAAGGTCCTCATGTTTATTGCCATTGCGGTCATAGAAGGTACGCCGTACATGACGGGTACGCCATTCCGTATGCGCTGGAATTACACGGGAAGTATATTCATGCTTCAGATACTGCATCTTGGCATAGGCATCCACTACCCGTGGCAAAGTATTGTTCCACATGGCCTCTGCAGCGGCCGGGTCTTTCTGGCGAAGCTGGTCGATATCCTTGAACTCCAAAAGCGAAATCTGATTGGCTGCACGCTGCTCCGTCAGCACCGTTATGTTCTGCTTTTTGGCCTGCTCCCAGTAAGCATTCTGGAAATTTTTTTCCGCAATATCCGATTCCAGGTCAACAGCCGAGATGTCCAAATCATAGACCAGCAGCTTTTGGACACTCTTGAAATTGTACCCGCTCTCAGCCCATTGCTCAACATGCGCCGAAGCCGTTCCCGTCAACACAAAAAATACCATCAGATACAACAGAACAATCTGCGCATAACGATATTTTTCAGAAGGTTTAACTGCTATCATGCCAGCACCTCCCTTCAGCGCAAACTACCAATTTTCGTCGGTTTATCGGCAATCATATCCTCCACCAATTTAGCCTTCTTTGCCTCTTTCGGCAATTCCAGTTTTTTCTCTGCTTCCTGCTTCAAAAATACCGTGTATTCCTTCATATCACTGTAATAAGCGACGAACGAAAGCAGTTCCTCGGCCTGCGGGCTCCATTGAGCGGACTTATCATCCATAGCCGCTTTTGCCGTTTCCCGAACGACACCGGTCAAGTCAAGGCTTTGGGTAATGGTCTGCCAGTTAGTCTTATCCACCGTCCACATATACCAGATATCCGCTTTACGGACACCGGTATCGAGCCACTTCATAAAGGTACCCTGAATTTCCTTATCATCTGCCGTCCCCTTATCTGCCGGATTTGCTTCGCTATATTCCCTGATAGCATCCGCCACCTTATCGCTATCGAGTCTGACGAACATCGTCCGCTGCGTATCGGATTCCCGCAATACCTTTACATCCTTGACAAAGGCGATTTCCTTTTCAATATCACTGCTGGTGGGTGTAGCGATAACATCCGCCAAAACAGCAGCTAAGCTCGGGGCATTGAATTTTTCCCACTGTTTGCCCATCTTGTAGTAGATGGTCATATCCTTTTTATTCTGGTCGATGTAGAAGGGGATTTTCTCGGTAAGCGTTCCGCCTTCCTCATCATTCAACAGGACATCCAAAGCACCAGACATGCGGGCAGAATCATTCTTGGTCTGTGCAATAAACTCCAGTTTTGCATGACCAACGGGCACATAGAAGTTTATGCTCTCGCGCAGAATATACGCATTCGTATTATTCTTCGCCGGCATGGTTATGGCCTCACGGAAGGCAGCCATGTCATCCATTGCCGATACGGGTGCAAAATACGAAAAACCACAAACCGTAGCCCCTAAAAGAGCACGCCCACCAATCTTCAACAACTTGTTCATCCGTTCTCCTCCTCTTTCCCAATACATCTTCCCTATGTCCATAAATCGGTTTCAACAGGTTCAGAATTTACCCACACAAGTGAAATGAATCCTATTGCTGGAGCATTCCTTGTCATTAATATCGCGCCACAACGGGAAACCTATGGTCAGCGATGCCGAAACAGCTCTCTGCCATTGATAACGAATCCCCAGACCTGTACTTAAAAGTGCTGCATCTTTTATATATTGATCAGCCCGGTAGACTTTGCCGCCATCAACAAAGGCAAAAGCCTGCCACATGCCACGTTTTTCCAAAGGCACTCCATACTCTGCGGAGAAATTCATCCCGCCTGTACCGCTAAGTAAATTTTCTTCATAACCACGAACACTTCCTGCACCACCAAGATTAAATTTTTCCGCTGACGGAAGTTCTTTCGATGGCGCCCACTGGAAATTCAAACTGGTAAAAAGCGTCTGCCCGCCGCGAAAACGATGGTGATAAAACGAAGTAATCTTTCCCAGGCTGACATTCCGGTCTTCACCATTTACATTATTTTTCCACCGGTCAAATGTGTAGGCATAACGCTGATAGTACACCGAGCTGCGGCTGTAATTGGTCTGCGCAAATGCAGCTGTAATCCCATCCACATTGTAATTCACGAGGTCAACCCGATTTAGGAACGTATTGGTTGAGGTCTGATGACGATAGCCAAGACTTACTTCCGAGCGATTCGTATAATTGACCGAAATCGGCTGGGTAAGCGTCAAACCAAAGCTTGACGCATGGCCCTTTAACTGATCTTTCCAAGGCCCACTCACCGTTTTCGTGCCATTGGTGCTATAATCCAAAGAAATTTTTGGGCCTCGTGCCGAAGTTGGTACATCATAGCGCAGGGAAAATGAATCCAAGCCAGTCGAACGCAGGCCGCCAATCGTAAAATCATCCCGATTTTTGGTTAAACTGCGATACCGGAAAAAGGCGCCGGTCTGCCATCTGCCGGTGCTTTCCTGCCCTTCATTATTGACGTACAGTGTCATATCCATACGTGGCGGTTCCTTAAGCACCAAAACATAATCCGTAGTTCCCGGTGTTTCGCCTGCCTGCAACGTAATCTTCAGTTGCGCATCATTGGTACCGTTAAAGAAGGCCAAATCTTTATTGAGTTCATTGATGTTTTGCACCTTTCCCGGCTTAAGATGCAGACGGGAATGAACATAAACCGGATACGTATTATTATTGCCGGTCAAAGTCACCTTGCCCGTCCGCCCCTCACTGAGACTGATATGAACTGTGCCATTCTTTATCGTCTGCGGTTTCAAATACGCACGGCAGGTAATATAACCTTCGCGGGAATAATATTCATTAATTTTCTTTACCAAAGCCGTTAAATCATCAATGGCCACATCCTTGCCTATGTAAGGTGCGGCCAGCGCATTAAATTTTTCAGCAGTCAATATCTCCGAATCATCACAAGTAATCTTTTCCAGCCGAAAACGAAGATTATCATTTTGGGCCTGTTCGCCGGATTTATCCTGTTTATCGGTTACATTATCTTCCTTGCTCCGCTCCTGGTCTTCGATAATCTGTTGACGCAGACGTTCCCTTTCCAGATTTTCCCGGTCGCGGTTTATCTGTATACCTGCATTATCCGGCGTTGGCGCATCCGGTGCTGCAAAGCCAATGGTTGGCAGCAGCAAAACAGCCAGTGCTGCCCCCGAAATACTTTTACCCTGAACATTTCTCCTGCGCATTATTTCAACCCTCTCTCACGACAAGTACGCTGTCACATGAGGAAGTGGTGACAACTCCATGCCATTATCAATAGTTTTTCCTTAATCCTTTTTATTCTTCTAAAACAATGTATATTCCTGCTATCATCATAATTATATGTTAAATTTTGATTTTAGTCAATTTTTAGATAATTTCAAATAACCCATCAGCCCACGCCAAAGAGGATTGCTCCACAATGGCGCGGGCTGATGGGTTACTTTATGGAATATTTTACTTGGCAAACCGCATGATCATGAATTTTCTGTGATTCTCAACGTTCCGGCATCGTTGCGGATAACGAGGTCTTGAGAACGGTTGTTATTGTTTTCTACAACGTTTCCCCCCTCTTGGTCTGTGATTACCAGCTTTTCCGTTTCTTTGTCTTCCAGGAACTTATCATCATCATCCAAGTTATTGCGTACATCATAGACACGATAGAATTCATAAATATCCTTGTAGCGGGCATCACTACGATCAAGCATCCAAATAAAACGATCTGGATTGCTAAGCGAAATACTATTTAGATAGTATTGGTTAATCCACAGCGATTCTTCAGTTCCAACTGCCTTCAACCAGGCATCGCCATAGGCCAGATTGAGTACCGCACCATTCGCGTAGATACGCAACGGATTATCCTCGGTGCCCAATTGGGCTGCCTCAAGATTTATGGAGTTACCTCTCAGGTAGCCCATATCCTTGCCGCGTTCCGTGCTCATGCGCATAGCTCCTGTGGTTTTCAGGAAGAGCCCGCTCTTTTCCCCGGAAGCAATTGGCTGGGTCTTATTCGTTCCCACCAATACGGAACGGCGGTCCGCACCGGCAATAGCCGAAACTATGGTCAAGTCGCCCAGATTGTCAATGAAGATGGAACCACCTGCATTGGCCTCTAAGGAACCCGTTATCTTCGTGCGCAGATAATTGTCTAAACTGCCAATATCGCCGCGCCCAGCATAAATGGTCAGGTCTTTCGCATAAATTCGCTCTTTTTCATTCTTGGGCAAATAAATGCCATTGCCCGTCATCAGCACAATGTCCGAATTTTCACTGCCAAAGCCACTGGTGAAGTTGAAGGTCGTATTTTCTGTACCGGCCAGGAAGATATTTCTCGTCTTCTTGCCCAGCGTTATGGTGCCGCCTTCACGCAAGTCCAGACTTACCGGAACACGCTGCCGCACATCTACGCTGCCATCTTCATTCCAGGTCAAATCCCCAGCTTTGACCGAAGCCAAAAGCTTCAGATTCTCCACTTTGTTGAGATCGGCTGCCTGAATGCTTACCTTGCGCGTCTTATAACCGATATCATTTCCTGCCAGAAGGGTAATATTCTTCGCATGGATATTCGGACTGGAAATCACAACGGTCTGTCCCGGTACACTGTTGACGATATCACTTTGAATCGCATAGAGCAGCTGATTCTTGGAAAAACCATATTCATTGCTGGCTTCTAACAGGCCATAGTCCATGACTGCTGCCCGCTCTGCTTCGCTAAGACCTTGCTGGTTCTTGGCAAACCAACTGAGCAGTTCTGCCCGATAGCTGTTAAAGAGATTTGTATATGCGGCATCGTCATCAATGTTCTGCGCCTGTTTTTCAAAGGCGGCCTTGCGTGCCAGCACCGTAGAATCTTTCGCAAATGCCTTGGCAATATCAATGTAGTCGTCCAGCGTTCTGCCGCTTGCAGCCCCCAACGTCTGCAGCCGGCCTTCAAGACCAGCCAGGCGTTCCGCTTTTTCTGCCGCAGCCGCAGCCGTCATGCTGTCATCCGCATCTTGGGCACTGATTAGCCCCAGTTCCAGCCATTTATTTACCTTTTTCTGACTGTCGGAAAGCTGTATCCCTGAGCCTTTGGCATCCACAATACTGCCCTGTGTAGCGGACAAAGTCACATCGCCGCCGGTGCTCTTGATTGTGCCTACACCCATGTTGCCATTATCCGTTTGAATATAGATATTGCCCTTTGCTTCCGCATCAATACGATTTGTGGAGGACGTATAGGTTTTTACAAAGCTATTCTGAGAGCCAATGCCTCCTTCCTTGCTCACGAGCTTAACGTTTTGGGCCTTAATCCGTTCCTTATCCGCCATGGTAATATTTCCCCGTGCCGACAGACTCAACGTACCTTCATCAGCATTGAGGTTAAATGTACCAAGCTGTAAGCTGTCATCTGCATTGATGGTGATATCGCCATTCTTGGAATAGCCAGAAATAAGGGTATTGCCAGCAACATTCAGTTTTACGCCCTTAGGAGCCCTCACCGAGAGATTATCCGTTGTTACCCGAACATCATTATTCTCAATGGCACCGGAAGCCGACGAGATATCCACGCTGCCCAGGTTCTTGCCATCCTTGACCGCAGCCTTGATATCTCCGGTCAGGATTACATTGCCGCCGCCCTTCAGCGTGATATTGCCAGCTGCCGGATTTAACACCCCCGTAGTAATGGGCTTGTCAAAATTGATTTGCCCCATAACGGTCGGCGATAACTGATAGTTGCGTTGATATTCATAGATACGCCAATCTGTGCCAAATGGGTTATACGTATTTTTTTCAGTCGCCGATGGATTTCTTGGATTTAACCAGGATGGCGGATAATTCTCCGCATACACCACCTGGAACTGTGAAGCCCATCCCGTCGGCTTATCCATATGCTCCTTATTGATCAAATAACTGGAAACTATGGATTTTACTTGGTTAACATTATTAAGCGTAGTGTATTGCTCTACTATTAATTTGTCCTTAAAAATGGACCTTTCTGGATCCATCACGCCTTCCTCAAAACGTTCCAAGGCCTTCGCTTTGCTATTATCCTTGAGTGTCTCATTATGAACATGCTTTTCAACCTTGTATTTGAAATTTTGGGTATTGGCGATAGGCTCTGCCGACAATGTCCACCGCAAAACATAACGATCCCAGGTTGGTTCTGTACTATTCAACTGATAGGAATTCCCGGTCTGCTGCTTGCCGTTAATAAAGATATTGCCGTTGCGATAGTTATTGGTGATAGCACCAACGTAGAGGTCTTTGTTCAAATTCGCAGCATCCACGGTGATATCAGCCGCTCCTTTTGCCGCCAGGATGCGCCCTGTTCCGGCAATCGAGGAAAATACATTCCCCTGCAGATAGATATTGCCGCCCTTGACATAGGTATCCGCCGTCAAAAGATGTCCTGTATACGGGTTATAATAGGTATTGATTACACCTTCAAATACCTTTTGTCCCGAATTCCAAAGCTGTGCCGCATTCGTCTTGTTGACCAGAAATGCCTGGTTGCCCAATACATCACTGTCGGTAAGCTTCTTGTTCTTATCGGCCTGTTGTTCCAGAGCTGTAACTTTTGCGGCATCAATATCCGTACGATAGGTATTGTAGCCACTTTGAATCAGGCCATTCACAATGATATTCTGAGCCGAAATAGATACATCACCACCAGCTACAATACTGGCTTCCGGTGAGGGCGAACTATACTTCGTCTTAAGGTATTCTATGGCCTGTGCACTTAATTGCGAAGCATTTTTGTCATAATAACTCCCCAATATCCTTTGTACTTCTGCCCGGCCGGCCTCCGTTTTCTTCATGCGGTTGAACACTTCCTGTACCGTATTGGTAAGATACCCTTGGTAATAGGAATCTTCCATACCGTACACAAGCCACAATGATGCGGCTCTATTAAGCTCTCCTACAACTTTTTCTGCATAGTAGCGATATAGCTCCTGAGCAAACAGTTCACTGCCAAAGGTATACGGTGCCAGAGGATCAACACCCACTACCTGATAGGAACCAGCAGTTGCCTGACGATAGCTGCCATTCGGAGCACTGATTTCCGTCGCATAGGCCGAAGAAACCTGCCCTGTCGTCAGAATATCACCTACCTGGTTCGCAATCTGCACCTTGCCCGTATTATTGATAATACTTCCCTGAAGATGCACATCTGCGCCAACTCCGTTGCCGCCAGTTTTCTGAATGCGGATGACTGGAGATTGGCTGTTCTTGGCCGACTGTACATTCGCTGCCGTGTAATCGGCGCCATTCAGGAGCACCTGGCCACCGGCCGTAGCCAGTGTGAGGTCATTTACCACCAGACGTCCATTGGATTTGTCGCGAATCACAATACTATCCGCAACTTGTGCCTTAATGGAGCCGCTTCCCTTTATGCTTTGGGTCGAGAACGTGATATTGCCGCCGGATACGGTGATTCCCGGCAGGGTAACAGCCGATACCTTAGCTTCTTTCAGGGCTTCATAGGAATTGCCCTTCTTGATGGCAAAACCTTTTTTCTCCATCAATGCTAACAGATTGGCAAGCTCTGCACTATAAGTCTGCTTTATATTGGTCTTATCATTTGCAGCCACCTGCTTTTCTGCCTGCAGGAGTTCATTATATTCCTTCAGATACGGATTCGCCACAGACTGCTGACTGCCAAAGGAAATACTTTGCGGATTGAACCATTCCCGGCCTTTGATTACATTGCCTTTTATGCTGCCATCTTCAGCTTTGCCGATAATTTCCAGTTCCAATGCATTGTACAACCCAGCCAGCAAGCTGCCATCAACCGTGATGAAATTTGCCTGCTGTTCGCGACTGTTCTTGTCCTGGGGCAATACCGTAATAAGATTACTTTTGAGGTTAGATGTATAGGTTGTATAAACATAAGCCGATTCTGCAATGGCTTCCCTGCCGCTATCGGCCTTCAGGTCGATATTCCTCACGCTTTCAATTTTACTGCCGCGGCCGATATTCACCTGATTGGCCTGAGACATGGAATTCGTATAATAAGGCTTCGTCTTTACCGGAATCGCCGTACGATTATACACATCCGCGAGAAGCTGCATGTTCAGTTGTCCCATTTCACCTTCGCTAGTGGCACCAGCGAACATATTCACATCCCGTCCGCTGAATATGGAACTGCCTTCCAGTGAAACATTATTGCTGCGCCTGAGCACGCTGTCATTGACCGTCGTCGCCTTGCCGCCCAGGCCTCCCTGAATATTGGCCACAGTGATGAGGTCCAGGGTCGTATTATCAGACGCTGCCAGATTAATATCCGACGTGCTGCCTGGGGCTTTAAGTTTAGCATTTTTCAGCTTCACCGCGTTATCATAAGCCAGATTATGGCTGCTTTGCGCTTTGATCAGCGAAGCGGCGCCGCCAGCTTCCAATTGATTCTTGGCCTTGATGCTGCCCGTAGTATCGGCATTCATCGTGATGCCGGCATAGGTGCCATTTACCGTGAAGTTAGAAGTGCCGTTTCCTGTTTTGCCAGTTTCAATCGACGCCTGATAAGACGCCTTATTGTCCAGCCTGCTGCCAGAGCCGTTCACTCCGCCATAGCCTGCGGCATCTACAAGTTCATTGACTGCAATTTCATTTGCAGCATAATACATCTGCGCATCTGTGCTCGTGACGTTTATCCCCGGATTCAGAACCACCTTAGCGGCAGTATCCGTCTTGCGGGTAAGGGACACAGCGCTGAGTCCTACGACAGCGGCATTTTTGCCATCTACAGTAAGATTAGCATTGTTATCCACATTCTGCGCAAGCGCCGTCATCGTTCCCGAAAGATTCCATGTACCGCCAAGAGTTACATTGGCTGCACGGCTTTCGTTGTCGTTGATTACCGCCGTCCAAGGAGAAATCGTGGCAAAACCTGCCCCGTAGCCCACAGCCTTGAAATCCTGATTGAGGAAATTCGAAGCAGATGCCACTACATTTTTCAGCTTGTCGCTGGTATCGCTATAACCGTCCAAATAAACATTGGTTTTGACATCGCGATTGGCATTGAGCAGATTGCTGCCGGAGGCAAAGCCTCCTGCCGTCATGCCGCCTACCAGACCAGACTGCTCAATTATTCCCTGGCCAATAGCCAACAAGGAACCATCTTGCTGATACGCAGCCCTGCCTACATAAACATCGCTCGTACCATAAGAGGACAAATTCCCCATGGTTACACCGACAGCACCGCTGCCGGCATTCAGCGATAACAGCTCAAGGTTCTGCTTAGGATTCCAGCTGCTGCGGAGCGTTGTCTCACGCGCCCTCAACGTCGAATTGTCAACATTCAGTGCCGTTTTGGCATAATTTTCCTTTGTACCCAGCGTATTGTCTACACTCGTAGCAGACATTGCGGCAATCATGCTGGATGCTGATGAACCAACCTTCGTGCTTACCCGCGGGGTATTTGTGGCAGCAATATCCAACATAGGCGACCGCAGGCCGCTATCCTTTATATCCACAGTTGCCGAGCCAATATAACCGGCCCGGGCAGACAAACCTGTGCCGGAAAAAGCCAGACTGCCGCTGGCGGCAATCGCCGAAAGCTCTACCTGCGGCATACTCTGCGCATAAACATTTATACCTATTTCGTTATCACTGACCAGCCCGGACTTCTTAATAACGACCGCATTTTTCCCCGTACCGTTGTTTTCCGCCAACAATGCACTACCGGCCTTGCCAGCACTGAGCGTCACGCCCACTGCATCCAGTTTAGCGGAAATGTTGTCCATATTGTTTAGTGATGTTCCTCTTCTTGCCCGCAGTATGTCGTCATTAAGAACCGTCGTAACCTCCGTCTTGCTGTTCATGCCTGCATAAGCGATGCCAGCCGCCCCTGAAAGCGCTGCTGCGCCCTGACGAATCTTTAATTCATTCTTCCCGGACAATTCATTGTTGATTTTTATATCCTGCGCAGATTCTACTCTCGTATCGTTCACATCCAG